>JBFIOX010000170.1:0-6101 GCA_041610455.1 Gemmatimonadota bacterium | reverse complement strand
GCGCGCGCCGCGCGGGGGTCGGGGGGATACGCGATCCTGACGCTGCTCGCGGCCGTCGTGGCGATCGTGGCGTGGGGTGGAACGGGAGCCCGCGCGTGGGGGATCCTCGCGGCGTGGGCGATCCAAGCCGCCGCGTTCTGGCGTCTCGATCGCGCGCTGCGCGCGGGCCGAAACGCGGTACGGGAATGGATCGGAGGCATCGCCATGCGAGGGGGCGGTTTCGTCCTCGCGGCGGGACTGGCGTGGGGAGGTCGTGCCAGCGCGGAGCTCCCCATCGCGTACGGGATCGCAATGCTGGTTCTTCTCCTCGCGGAGGCGGGTTGGCTGATCCAGCGCCTGCCGCGGCGACCCGCGTCGCCGTCCCCGGCCGGTGACGTGAACGAACTGGACAGGACGCACTCGACCGGATGAGCCCGGCTATCGATACAGCGCTCCCGGCCCTGAGGGCCTGGTGGGGCAAGGTGCAGGAGCACGCCGAATCGGCGGCCGCTGCCGCGCAGGAGCACGCCGACACCGCGGCCGCCGCTCTGCAAGAGCACGCCGCGGACGCGCATCAGGCGGCGGAGCACCACCCGGAGGAGTGGGGCGCCGAGGCGATGATCCACCACATCGTCGATTCTCGGGAATGGGACCTCGAGCCGTTCGCCACGATCCACCTCCCCGAGCTGCCCACCATCCACGTCGGCTCACTGGCGATCGACCTCTCGATCACCAAGCACGTGCTGTTCCTGATGTTCGCGACGGTGCTGACGATCATCACGATGTTCCTGGCGGTCCGCGCGTCGCGCCGGCTGGAGTCGGGAGCGAAGGCGCCGGGAGGGCTGCTCAACGCGATCGAAGCTTTCTACCTCTACCTCCGCGACGACGTCGTCATGGCCAACATCGGGCACGGAGGCGAGCGCTTCGTGCCGCTGGTGATCACGCTCTTCTTCTTCATCCTGTATTCGAACCTCCTGGGTCTGGTGCCCTTCGGGGCCACCGCCACCGGTAACATCATGGTCACGGCGGCGCTCGCCATCATCGCGCTCATCGTCATCGAGACCGCGGGGTTCCTGGCCCTGGGACCGAAGGGCTACGCCCGCACGGTCTTCTTCCTCCCGCCCGGGCTGCCGGCTGCGCTCAAGCCGGTGATGCTGCTGATCATGGCCCCGGTGGAGCTGATCGGAAAATTCTCGAAGATCGTGGCGCTCGCGATCCGACTCTTCGCCAACATGACCGCGGGGCACTTCGTGATCCTCGCCCTGCTGGGTCTCATCCTCACGTACGGGAGCTTCACGCAGCCGGTCGGCATCGCGTCGATCCTCGGATCGATGGTGCTGGGTCTGTTCGTGATGCTGCTCGAAGTCTTCATCGCGTTGGTGCAGGCGTACATCTTCGCGATGCTGGTGGCGGTGTTCATCGGGTTGATCCGCCACGCACACTGACCTCGCACGGGTCGGTGACCCGCGCCGCGAGGCGCAAAGGACAGGGCGCCCAGACAGCGCCCCGTGGAAAGGAAACTGGAGCGAACGATGCTGAACATGTTGATGCTGTTGCAGCAGGGCATGACGACGGGCGACGGCCTGGCGGTCGGCCTGGCCATCATCGGGGGCGGGCTCGCCGTGCTCGGAGCGGGGGTCGGGATCGGTCGCATCGGCGGACACATGACCGAGGCGATGGCCCGCCAACCCGAGATGGCGCAGAACATCCAGACGGCCGCGATCGTCCTCGCGGTTTTCATCGAAGGGGTGGCGCTGTTCGGCCTCGTGATCGCCGGCTTCATCCGGGGATGATGCCTTCGATTCGGAGGGCGGCCGGGCGCCCGGCGACGCGCGCCCCTAGCCTGGCGGCGGTGGCGACGCTGCTGGGGCCTCTCGCGCTGCGTGCCCAGGAGGAGGGGGGAGGCTCGGCCATCTTCTCGCTCAACCTGGGGCTCGTCATCTGGACCTGGATCCTGTTCGGGCTCACCCTGGGCATCCTCGCGTGGAAGGTGTTTCCGGCCATCGCCGGGGGGCTCGAGGAGCGCCACGCGAAGATCCAGGGGGCGATCGACGATGCCCGGCGCGCGCGCGAAGAGGCCGAGGCGCTGCGGGCCGAACAGCAGTCGGCCCTCGATGCGGCGCGGCGCCAGGCACAGGAGACCGTGGAGAAGGCCCGCCACGCGGCGGACGGACTCAAGAAGGAGATCCTCGAGGAGGCGCGCACGCAGCAGGCGGCCATGCTCGCCGACGCGCGACGAGAGCTGGACCTCGAGCGTGAGAAACTGCGCGAGGACATCCGACGCGAGGCGGTGGACATCGCCATCGCGGCCTCCGAGCGCCTCATGCGAAAACGTCTGGACGCCGACGAGAACCGGCGCCTCGTGAGCCGGTATGTGGCCGAGATCTGAGCGGCCGCCCGCGGGGCGGACGCGAGGGTGAGCGCCTCGGCGGTCGCCCGCAACTACGCGGCGGCTCTGTACGAGCTGGCGCAGCGGGACGGGCGAGAGGCGGAGTTCGGCGCGCTGATCGACGAGATGGGGACGCTCTACGCGGAGGATCCGGCGTTCCGCCGTTTCCTCGACGCGCCAGGCGTCGCCCAGTCGGAGAAGAAGGAAGCGCTCCGGAGGGCCCTCGCCGAACGGGCCCCGAATGCGTTCCTGCGGTTCATGTTGGTCCTTCTAGACCGCCGCAGGCAGCGCGTGCTGAGCGGCGTGGCGGCGGCCTACCGCGACCTGATGGACGAGCGCGCGGGACGCGTCCGCGCCACGGTGACGCTGCCCTTCGCGGCGGACGATGCCGTCCGCGCCGAGGTGCTGAGGGCGCTCGAGAAGCGATTCGAAACCGAGGTGATCCCGGAGTTCAAGACCGACCCGAATATCCTCGGTGGCGTGATCATTCGGGTGGGCGACGAGCTGCTGGACGCTTCCATGCGGCGACAGCTCGAGCGTCTGAAGCTCGAGTTGCGCTGAGGCCGTCGCCCGGTCGACCGCGAATACTCCGGACCAGTCCGCAGATCCGAGAAGAGAGAACATGACGAGGACAGAAGGCGCGCTCCGCGCGAGCGAGATCAAGAGGGCTCTACTCGAGCAAATCGATCGCTACGAGGATCAACTACAGGTCGAGGAAGTCGGCGAGGTGCTCGAGGTGAAAGACGGCGTGGCCCGCATCTGGGGCCTCTCGTCCTGTGTGGCCAACGAGATGCTCGAGATCACGGCGCGCGACACCGGCACCACCGTGATCGGGCTGGCCGCGAACCTCGAGGAGGACAACATCGGGGCCGTGATCCTCGGCGACTACCTCGTGCTCAAGGAGGGCGATCCGGTGCGCCGCACGGGGCGCGTGCTCTCGGTGCCCGTGGGGCCGGCCATGCTTGGACGCGTCGTCGACACCCTGGGTCGCCCGCGCGACGGCCGGGGCCCGATCGAGACGCAGCAGTACATGAAAGTGGACCGGAAGGCACCCGGGATCGTGTACCGGCAGCCCGTAAAGCAGCCGCTTCAGACCGGTCTCAAGGCCATCGACTCGATGATCCCGATCGGACGCGGCCAGCGCGAGCTGATCATCGGAGATCGCGGCACGGGGAAGACCGCGGTGGCGATCGACGCGATCATCAACCAGCAGGGTGAGGACGTGGTGTGCGTGTACTGCGCCATCGGCCAGAAGGGGTCGACGGTGGCGGGGATCGCCCAGAAGCTGCGTGAAGAGGGCGCCATGGAGTACACGATCATCGTGGCCGCCAACGCGTCGGAGCCGGCTCCCATGCAGTTCATGGCGCCCTACTCGGCCTGCGCCATCGGCGAGTACTTCATGTACGAGGAGGGTCGAGACGTCCTCGTCGTCTACGATGACCTGTCCAAGCAGGCCGATTCGTACCGCGAGGCGTCGCTGATCCTGCGGCGGCCTCCGGGCCGTGAGGCCTATCCCGGGGACGTGTTCTACCTGCACAGCCGACTGCTCGAGCGGGCGGCCAAGATCAGCGAGGATCCGAAGGCGATCGAGGGACACCCCGATATCAAGAAGCCCGGGGGGTCGCTCACGGCCCTTCCCATCATCCAGACCCAAGCGGGGGACGTGTCGGCCTATATCCCGACCAACGTCATCTCGATCACCGACGGGCAGATCTTCCTCGAGACGGACCTCTTCTACTCGGGCGTCCGGCCGGCCGTGAACGTGGGGATCTCGGTGTCGCGCGTCGGTGGAAACGCCCAGATCAAGGCCATGAAGAAGGTCGCGGGGCGGCTCCGCCTCGACCTGGCGCAGTTCCGCGAGCTGGAGGCGTTCGCGCAGTTCGGGACCGAGCTGGACGCGGCGACGCAGAGACAGCTGGAGCGGGGTGAGCGCACGGTAGAGATCCTCAAGCAGGGGCAGTACGACCCCATGCCCGTGGAGCGACAGGTCATGGTGATCTTCGCCGCGACGCAGGGCTACCTGGACGATCTCGAAGTGTCCGAGATCCGTGCTTGGGAGACGGGGTTCCTGGAGTACATGCGGGCGCAGGAACCGGGGGTGGGCAAGGCGATCCGCGAGCAGGGCCAGATCTCCGACGAAACCGACGCGGCCCTCCGCAAGGCCATCGAGTTCTACACCGAGATCTTCCGTAAGGAAGGTGGCGCGGTGGCCGATTCCGCGCCCGCCGAAGTCGAAGCGACGAAGGAGGCCGTCACCGTCTGAGTCGCCCTGCGCGACCGACGCGGAGCTGAGCCATGGCCAAGTCGAGAGACATTTACCGTCGCATGCGGTCCGTCGACAACACGCGCAAGATCACGCGCACGATGGAGATGGTCGCCACGGCGAAGCTGCGTCAGGCGCAGAAGCGGGTCCTCGAGTCTCGCCCCTACACGCGCGGGCTCATCGAGGTGATCGCTCGGCTCGCCACTCCCGAGCTGGCCGAGCTACAGCCGCTGCTGCGCCAGCCCGACCGCATCCGCCGCGCCGCGGTGATCCTGGTGACGAGCAACCGCGGGCTGTGCGGCGCGTTCAACGCCAATCTCATCCGTACGGCGCAGAGCCAGCTCGCCGAGCTCGAGGCCGCCGGGGCCGAGACGGAGTTCCACGTCTACGGGACGAAGGGGATCTCCTACTTCCGGTTCCGGGGCATCGAGATGGCGACGGCGCGCAACGACCTCTCGGATCCGCCGACGCCTGAGGACGCGCGGTCGGTGATCGGCGACATCGCGACGCGCTTCGTAGAGGGCTCGCTCGATGCCGCCTACGTCATCTTCGCCGAGTTCCGCAACATGGTGAGCACGCCGCCATCGGTGCGGCGCGTGCTCCCGGCGGGCGTCGGCGAGGCCACGGGCCCCCAGCCGTACTACATCCTCGACCCCTCGGCCGAGGAGATCCTCGGGCACCTGCTTCCGTTGTACGTGGACAACGCCACGTTCAGCGCGCTGCTCGAGACCGCGGCGGCCGAGCAGGCGGCGCGCCGAACGGCCATGAAGTCGGCGACCGACAACGCCGAGGAGTTCTTGAACAAGCTGCGGCGCACCTACAACCGGGCGCGGCAGGCGGAGATCACGAACCAGATCGCCGAGATCATCGGCGGCGCGGACGCCCTCGAGGGTTGACTCTGGGGCGCCGGATACACGCGAAGAGGATGAGGCATGCCTGAGGCAACGACCGCTCAGAGGGTCGGCAAGGTGGTGCAGGTCATCGGACCAACGATCGATGCCGAGTTCGCGCCCGAGCACCTGCCGCAGATCTACAACGCGCTCGAGCTGAAGTGGACCGATGAGGACGGCGGCTCGCATCGACTGGTGTGCGAGGTCGCGCAGCACATCGGCCGCAATCAGGTGCGCGCCGTGGCCATGGACGCAACCGACGGCGTCCGGCGGGGCATGGAGGTGCTCGACACGGGGCAACCCATCTCGACCCCCGTGGGCGAAGCACCGCTCGGTCGCATCCTCAACGTGCTCGGCGAGCCCGTGGACGAGATGGGGCCGATCGACGCCAAAGAGCGTTGGCCGATCCACCGGCCTCCCCCCACGCTGGTGAATCTCGAGCCGAAGACGGAGATCTTCGAGACCGGGATCAAGGTGGTCGACCTCATCGCGCCCTACGTGAAGGGCGGCAAGACGGGGCTCTTCGGCGGAGCCGGGGTCGGCAAGACCGTCATCATCATGGAGCTGATCAACAACATCG
>JBFIOX010000169.1:0-6155 GCA_041610455.1 Gemmatimonadota bacterium | reverse complement strand
GGCCCCGTTCGAGTGCGCGCTCCGCGTGGGCACCGCGGCGCCGCCGCGCGACTACGCCGGCGCCCCCGGGGTCGTCGCCTGCCGCTGACCGCTCTCGGGGCGCCGGGCGCGGCTCACGCGTATTGGGTGTAGTACCTGGCGATCCGCCCGATGGCCACCATGTACGCCGCCGTCCGGAGGTCCGGGACGTCGCCGCGCTCCTGCCAGATCTCCCGGATCCGCCCGTAGGCTTCGCGCATCGTGTCTTCCAGTCCCGAGCGGACCAGGTTGAGCTCGTCGACCTCCCGCCTCAGCCCGGCCGCCAGGTCGGCCGGCACGGGCTTGCCCATGAGCGACTCGATCAACGAGATGGTCGATTCGGCACGCGCGGCCTCCATGCGTCGCTGCATGCGGCCGTAACGGATGTGGGAGAGGTTCTTGACCCACTCGAAGTAGCTGACCGTGACGCCGCCCGCGTTCAGGTAGAAGTCGGGGATCACCACGATCTCGCGCACCCGGAGGATCTCATCCGCCTCGAACGTGGTGGGGCCGTTGGCTCCCTCCGCGATGAGCCGCGCCTGAATGCGCGGCGCGTTCTCGCCGGTGATCTGGCTCTCGAGCGCGGCGGGCAGGAGGATGTCGCACTCCTTCTCGAGCACCTTGCGGCCATCCTCGACGAACTCCGCATCGGGGAATCCCTTCACGCCCCCGTGCTCGATCTTGAAGGCGCTCACCGCCTCCACGTCGAGGCCGCCGTCGTCGATGACGGCCCCGTCGCGCTCGATGATCGCGGTCACGACCGCCCCATCCTCCTGGGAGAGGAACTTCGACGCGTGGTAGCCCACGTTGCCGAGGCCCTGCACGACCACCCGCTTCCCGTCCAGGGTGCCTGCGAGCTTGGCCGCGGCGACGTCCTCGGGGTGGCGAAAGAACTCCTGCAGTCCGTATTGGATGCCCCGGCCCGTGGCTTCGACCCGTCCGTGCACCCCGCCGCGGTCGGGCGGCTTGCCGGTCACGCAGGCCAGCGCGTCGAGATCGGTCGGGTGCAGCGTCCGGTAGGTGCTCGCGATCCAAGCCATCTCGCGGGCTCCCGTCCCCATGTCCGGAGCCGGCACGTTGAGCCCCGGTCCGATGTATCCCTTCTTGTCGAGCTGGATGGCGAACTCACGCGTGATGCGCTCCAGGTCGTCCTCGCTGTAGTCGCGGGGCCGGATCCGCAGTCCCCCCTTCGATCCGCCGTAGGGCAGGTCGACGAGGGCGCACTTGTAGCTCATGAGCGCCGCGAGGGCCTCGACCTCGTCCTGGTTCACGTCGATCGCGTAGCGGATTCCTCCCTTGGCGGGCAGCCAGTGCTCGCTGTGCGTGGCCCGCCAGCCCTTGAACACCTTGTACTCGCCGCGGATCTTGACCGGGAAGCGGACCTGGTAGACCGAGTTGCACGTGCGGATCTGCTCCGGGAGTCCGGGTGGCAGGTCCATCAGGGCGACGGCCTGCGTGAACATCCGGTTGACGCTGTCCAGGAAGGCTGCCTGCGCCCCACCGCTCATGTCGCGCTCCTCGCTTGCAGGGGTGCCCGGCGCCGCCGGGCCGCGCACGAGCGTGCAATCCGGCAGTCGCGCTCGCAAGTCGCGTCGGGCCGCCGACATGCCGCCGCCGCGGGCCACCACGCCGGGCGTCGACTCGCGAAACCTTTTGGCTCGACGCGCATACGGTAGAAGTGGCGGGAGCCGTCCCCTCCTATCCACGGGACCTACATGACCGAGCCCCAGCGCGTGGCGCCCTCCCGACGGGTCCGGGGCAACGGGCGCGCCCTCACGTTGGGCGTGATCGCCTCCGCCGCGCTCCACGCCGCGCTGGCCTGGTGGGTGAGCTCGAACCGGGTGGCGTTCCCCCGTCCGGCGCCGCCGCCCCCGCCGCCCACTCTGGTCGTGTTCTCCGAGCCGGTGCCCGATCCGCCGCCCGAGGTGCGGATTCCCGCGCCGGCCACCCCCATCCCGCGGCCCGCCGAGCCGGGATCCGAGCCCGACCGGGGCGTGCTCGAGGTGCTGCCTCCCAGCGTGGAGCCGCCCGAGGTGATCCCGCACGACGTGCCGCCGCGCCTGGTGAACGGTCCCCTGGTCTCGGCGGCGCTGCAGGCTGGATACCCGGACGGACTCCCGGACGCCGCCGCCAACAGCCTGCTCACCCTCTGGTTGTTCGTCGATACGGGTGGGCGGGTCACCAAGCTGCGCGTGCAGCGCTCGAGCGGCTTCGAGGAACTGGATGCGCTCGCCGTGCGGATCGCGCCGCGTATGGCCTACAGCCCGGCCCTCCACCGGGGGCGCCGCGTGGCCGTGTGGGTCGCGCAGCGCATCCGATTCCAGCCGCCCGGCGGGGATCGAGGCGGGCGACCGAGCGGCCCCCGCCCGGTCGTCCCGGCCCCGGCTCGTGACTCAGACCTCGGCTCCGGGGTGTCGGACAGGCTCCCGCCACGTGTGACCGGCCCGGGCGAGGAGCGCGTCGGCCTCGTCGGGCCCCCAGGTACCGGCCCGATACAGATGGACGGGTCGCTCGCCCTCCAGCAGCGGCTCGAAGCGGGCCCATGAGGCCTCCGCCTCGTCCGCGTGCACGAACAGCGTCTGGTCCCCGGTGAGCACGTCGAGCAGCAGCGTCTGATAGGCGTCCGGAATGGGTCCGAACACCTGACGGTAGAAGAAATCGAGCGGCAGGGTGGCGAGCTCGAAGGGCTCGCCCGGAACCTTGACGTCCACCATCAACGCGAACCCCTCGTCTGGCTGCAGCGTGAGGTAGAGGACGTTGGAGTTCGTCTGGCGCACGCCCATCGACTCGAACAGACAGACCGGGGGGGCCTGGAAGACCACCGCGATCTGCGTGAGTCGCCGCGGCAGCCGCTTTCCGCTCCGGATGTAGAAGGGAACGCCCTGCCAGCGCCAGGTGTCCAGCTGGAGCTTGAGCGCCACGAAGGTCTCGGTGTCCGACGCAGGGTCGACCCCCTCCTCTTCGAGGTAGCCGGGTACGGCGGAATCTCCCACCATGCCCCGCGAGTACTGTCCGAAGACCACGTTCTCCGGCCGGATGGGGTGCACCGAATTGAGCAGCTTGATCTTCTCGTACCGCACCGCATCGGCCGCGAAGGTGGCCGGCACCTCCATGCCCACCAGCGCCAGGAGCTGCGCGACGTGGTTCTGCACCATGTCGCGCAGCGCTCCGGCGGCGTCGTAGTACTCGGCCCGGTCGCCGATCCCGATCTCTTCGGCCACGGTGATCTGGATGCACTCGACGCGGTCGCGACTCCACAGGGACTCGAAGATGGCGTTGGCGAAGCGGAACACGAGGAGGTTCTGGACCGTCTCCTTGCCGAGATAGTGGTCGATGCGGTAGACCTGGCCCTCGTCGAAGTGTGAGTGGATGATCCGGTTCAGCGCGCGGGCGGACTCGAGGTCGCGCCCGAACGGCTTCTCCACCACGAGGCGGGTCCAACCCGCGCTGCGGTTGAGACCCGCACCCGACAGCCCCTCGACCGCGGAGGTGAACACGGAGGGGGGCAGCGCGAGGTAGAACACACGGTTGCCGGGCAGGTCGTGACGCGCTTCGATCTCGGCGATCCGCTTCGCGAGCGCCTCGTAGTCGGCCGGCTCGGCGGCGGGCATCGGCTGATAGTACAGCCGCGCCGCATCCAACCGAGCCACCTCCTCCTCGGCCAGCCCCGCCGCACGCAGCGCCTCCTTGGCCCAGGGACGGAAGCGATCGTCGTCCATGTCCGTGTCCCGCGCCACGGCGAGCAGGGCGCGGCGATCGCCGAGCACGCCGAGCGAGGCCAGTCGCCTGAGCGCCGGGAGCAGCTTGCGACGGGTCAGGTCTCCGGTGCCGCCGAGGATGACGAACAGGTGGGGCTCCACGTCGTAACGCCGCATGGGATCCGCGGCGGCCCACGCGGCGGCCACGCCGCCCGGTGCACCGTCCGAGCCCGTGGGGGGCGCCGCGCGCCCGGCGGGCGCGCCGACGGCCTCGGACTCCAGGCCGGCAGCGGGGGCGGGCGTCTCGCTCACGGCTCCTCCGAGGCCCCGATGGCGTGCCCGCCGAACTGCTGGCGCAGGGCGGCGAGCAACCGGTCGGCGTAAGACTCCGCGTCCCGCGAGCGGAGTCGAGCCATGAGCGAGAGGGCGATGACCGGGGCCGGCACATCCTGATCGATCGACTCGAACACCGTCCAGCGGCCCTCGCCCGAGTCGGAGACGTAGGGCGCGATCTCGGCCAGGCTCTGGTCCTCGGCCAGCGCGCGCGCCGCCAGGTCGAGGAGCCACGAGCGCACCACCGAGCCGTGCCGCCAGATCTCCGCGATCTGGTGGAGGTCGAGCCCGAATTCCTCCTTGTGCCTGAGGATCGAGAACCCTTCCGCGTAGGCCTGCATCAGACCGTACTCGATCCCGTTGTGGATCATCTTGACGAAGTGCCCGGCGCCCGGCGGCCCCACGTGCCCCCAGCCGCGATCGGGAGCCGGTGCCAGCGTCTCGAGGGCCGGGCGCACCGTCGCCACGGCCGGCTCGCTGCCGCCCACCATGAGCGAATAGCCCTCGGCGAGGCCCCACACCCCGCCGCTCGTCCCCGCGTCCACGTAGGCGATGCCGTGGGCATCCAGCTCCGTGCCGCGCCTGAGGGTGTCGGTGTAGCGCGAGTTCCCGCCGTCCACGATCACATCGCCAGACGCGAGCAGCGGCGCGAAGGCCGCGATGGTGGCGTCGACCGGCGGGCCGGCGGGCACCATGATCCACACGACGCGCGGGGCCGGCAGCTGCGCCACGACCTCCTCGGCCGAGGCCGCCCCCGCGGCGCCCTTCGCGACGGCCTCCTCGACGGCCTCGGGACGGAGGTCGAACGCCACGACATCGTGCCCCCCCGCCAGCAGGCGCTCGGTCATGTTGGCCCCCATCCGTCCCAGCCCGACCATGGCGAGCTTCATGACTCCTCCGACATCTCGTGGACCAGGCGGAGCAGGCGATCGAGCCCGTCCCCGCCCGCTGCGACGCGCACCCGCAGCGTCCGCCGCGCGCGCTCGCGCAGGGCGCCCAGATCGCCGCGCGCCTGCGCCCGAATGAGCTGATGGAAGGTGAACTCCCCTTCCGGGACGTGCACGTGCGTGGCGGCATCGTCCACGATTTGAACGAAGACTCCGTTGTCGGGCCCGCCCTTGTGGAGCTGTCCCGTCGAGTGGAGGAAGCGGGGCCCGTATCTCAGGGTCGTGGCGGCGCCGGTGACCTCGGTGATGGCGCGCCGCAAGTCGTCGAACGTCTCGGGCTCGTCTTCGGAATCGCCGGCCAGGTAGGCGTGGATCCCCACGTAGTCTCCCGGCCGCACGGCCTCGAGGAGATCCCGCACGCGGCCGCGCATGGCGCTCACGTCGGGCTCGGCGGGCGCGCGCGTGGCGGCGTGCCCATAGGCCGGCGTCCCCCAATCGAGATCGATCTCGTCGTGCGCCTCGGCACCCCCGGAGACGTCCTCGCCCGCCATGGCCCGCTGCGCCAGCTCCTTGGCGAGCTGCACGTCCGGCTGGTCGAAGGGATGAACGCCGAGCGCCGACCCCGCCATCGCCACCGCCACCTCCCAGATGAAGAAGAGCGCTCCCATCTGGTGAGGTCCCTCCAGCTCGAGCCGGACCACCGGGTGACCCGCCGCTTCGAGGACCTCGAGACGGTCGCGTGAGACGTCCTCCTCGCCCCACTGCGCCGCCTCCCGCGCCGCATCGGCGGTGGGAACCAGGCCCACGAAGACCCGGTCCTCGCCGTACGCCTCGGGGTCGAGCCACGGCTCGTGCGCCACCGGCACGATCCCCACGCCGTCCTTACCGGTGCTCTCGGCGATCAGTTGCTCGGCCCAATCGGGAAACGCCGTCCACGGCCCGGCGCTCACGAACGTCCATTTGTCGCGACCGGCGAGCGTGAGCTCGGACAAGGCGGCGCCGAGCCGGAAGCCGGGATTGTGCGGCACTTCCTCCCTGCACGCGTCCGCGGCCAGCCGGGCGCTCTCGAGCAACGGGGGCAGGTCGAGGCCCATCAGCGCCGCCGGGACGAGTCCGAAGTGGCTGAGGGCGGAGAAGCGCCCGCCCACGTCGGGGGCCGCCTCGAACACGCGTCGGAAGCCGCGTTCCCGCCCCAGCGCCGCGAGGGGGGAGTCCGGGT
>JBFIOX010000168.1:0-6183 GCA_041610455.1 Gemmatimonadota bacterium | reverse complement strand
TTCAAGCCCGAGACGGACGATATGCGCGCGGCCCCCTCTCTGGACGTGATCCGGGGCCTGCTCGAGGCCGGCGCCACGGTGCGGGCCCACGATCCGGTTGCCATGGAGGCAGCGCGCGAGTTCTACTTCCACGATGAGATCGAGTACGCGGCCGACGAGTACGTGGCCTGCGAGGGGGCCGATGCCCTGGTCCTGGTGACCGAGTGGCTACAGTATCGCCGACCCGATTGGGGCATGGTGGCCGACGGGCTCTCCCGCGAGATCGTGTTCGATGGGCGCAACATGTTCGATCCGGCGCGCATGCGGGCGCTCGGCTTCGAGTATTATTCCATCGGGAGGGGAGAGGTAGGGCCCGCCCTGTCGGTCGCCGGAGGCGGGCGCGGCCGAGCTCGGGATGCGGTCGACGACACGGACGACCTGACGAAGGAGGCGGGATGACGAGCGAGCGGCCGCGAGCGTGGCACGGGCGCGACCGGAGTGAAGGATCCCCGGGCGGACGGGGTTTCGCGACTCGCGTGCGGCGTCGCGCCCGTCTCGGCCGGGCGCGCCTAGAGGGGAGCCCGGCGTGAGGATCCTCGTCACCGGCGCCGCCGGCTTCCTGGGATCGCACCTCGTCGATCGGTTGCTCGGCGAAGGCCACGACGTGGTGGGGATCGACAACCTGATCACGGGCTCGCCCCACAACGTCTCACACCTCGAGGGAGAGCCGCGCTTCGAGTTCATCCAGCAAGACGTCACCAAGTATCTCGACATCCCCGGCGAGCTCGACGGCATCTTCCATTTCGCCTCGCCGGCCAGCCCCGTCGACTACCTCGAGCTTCCCATCCAGACGCTCAAGGTGGGGTCGCTGGGCACGCACAACGCGCTCGGCCTGGCCAAGGCCCGCGGCGCCCGGCTCCTCCTCGCCTCGACCTCGGAGGTATACGGGGATCCGGCGGTCCACCCTCAGCCCGAGTCGTACTGGGGGAACGTCAACCCGATCGGGCCGCGCGGGGTGTACGACGAGGCGAAGCGCTTCGCCGAGGCCATCACCATGGCCTACCACCGCTATCACGGCGTGGACACGCGGATCGTGCGCATCTTCAACACCTACGGCCCCCGCATGCGTCCGGGGGACGGGCGCGTGGTGTCGAACTTCATCGTGCAGGCGCTGCTCGGGGAGCCGCTCACCATCTACGGCGACGGCTCGCAGACGCGCAGCTTCTGCTACGTGTCCGACCTCATCGACGGGATCGTTCGACTGTTCTTCGACGGGGCCGCGCACGAGCCGGTCAACGTGGGCAACCCCGACGAGTACACGATCCGGCAGCTGGCCGACGTGGTGCTCGCCACGACCGGCTCACCCTCGGAGATCCGCATGGTCCCGCTCCCCACCGACGACCCGAAGCAGCGGCGACCCGACATCACGCGCGCCCGGGAACTGCTGGGCTGGTCGCCTCAAGTGCCCCTCGACGTCGGACTGCGGCACACGATCGCGTATTTTGAGGAGTTGCGGGACCGGGGAACGCTGGAGGCACCTCCCGTGCTCACCGAGCGGGAGTAGGGCGGCAGAGCCTCCGAGGAGGATACATGGGCGAGACGGGTGGGGTCCGGGTGTCCGTGGTCATGCCCATCTACAACGAAGAGGACACGCTCGAGGCGATCATCCGGCGGGTCAAGCGGGTGGCGCCCGACGTGGAATTGGTGGCCGTGGACGACGGCTCCGTCGACCGGTCGCGCGAGATCCTGGCCCGCATGGAGGCCGAGGGGCTGGTCGACCAGGCCATCCTGCACGACGCGAATCGCGGCAAGGGCGCGGCGCTCTCGACCGGATTCCGGGCCGCGCGAGGGGATATCGTCATCGTGCAGGACGCCGACCTGGAGTACGACCCGTCCGAGTATCCCATGCTCCTCGAGCCGATCCTCGAGGACAAGGCGGACGTGGTGTACGGATCGCGCTTCATGGGGGGACGCCCGCACCGGGTGTTGTACTTCTGGCACTCCGTGGGCAACCGCCTGCTCACCCTCACGTCTAACATGGTGACGAACCTCAACCTCACCGACATGGAGACCTGCTACAAGTGCTTCCGCCGCGAGGTGCTGGAGCGGATCACCGTCGAGGAGCGGGCCTTCGGCGTGGAGCCCGAGCTGACCGCCAAGGTGGCGCTCGGCGGCTGGCGGGTGTACGAAGTAGGGATCTCTTACGCCGGCCGAACGTACGCAGAGGGGAAGAAGATCACGTGGCGGGACGGCCTCTCGGCGCTGCGCTGCATCATCCAGTACGGCCTCGTCCGGCGGTTCACGGGGAAGGGGATTCCCTATGCCGACCGGGCGCGGGTCGAACGGCGGGAACGGGTGACGGCGCGACCGGCGTCGCCGCCGCAGATGACGTCGGAAGAGGTGCCGCGGGCCGTGGCCGCCCGCGCCGTGCGCGAGGGCCCGCCCGCCGAATAGAGAGCGCGTTGCCTGCGATCATGACATCGAGATGCACCCACACACGTCGCGCCCGCGCGGCCGCGCCCGCGCTCATCTGCGCGGCGCTCGCTGCCGCGGCGTGCCAGGCGCCGGCGGATCGGTCCATCCAGCTCGGCGACCGGTTGCTCGCCGTGGGCGAGGCGGAGGCCGCCATCGCCGAATACAAGCTGGCCCAGCGCCAGCGCGGCGACGATACGGAGATCCTCCTGCGGTTGGGCCACGCCTACGCGCAGCGCGGCGACGTGGACGAGGCGCTGGCCTACTACGAGCCCCTTGCCGAGCGGGCGCCCGACCTGCGCCATCAGATCGCGGCCGACCTGGTCGGGTTGGCGGCGCGCGCCCGCAAGCGCGGGGCTTCGGAGAACATGTCCCGCGCGCTACAGCCGCTCCTCGCCTGGGACCTCGGATTCGTGCCCCCCGACCTGCTCGAGTCGCTCGCGCAGCACTACGCGCGCGACGGCGACTACTCGGCGTCGCTCGCCATCTACCTGACGCTGCTCGGAGACAACGCCGAGCCGGGTCCCCGCGTCCTATACGAGACGGGCCGGGCGTACGAGGAGCTGGGGGGCTGCGACCGCGCCATCCCGTACTTCGAGCGCTACGTCGAGGCGGCGGGCCGGAGGGATCCCGACCGGGACGCCGCGCTGTGGCACTACGGCAACTGCCTTTTCCTCTCGGCCGACGAGGATCGCGCGGCGGGCCGGCCGTCGTCGGCGCTCCGCAAGCTCGATCAGATGATCCGGCTGGGGGTGCCGCGCACGTACATGGACGACGCCCACTTCTTCCGCGGCGAGATGCTCTTGGCGGGTGGAAACACGGACGCGGCGCTGCGCGCCTACACCAGAGTCCTCGACCTCAACCCGTCCCGGACGGGGGCGCTCGTACGGCGCGCGGAGGAGAGGATCCGGCAGATTCGGTTCGGCTTCTGATGCCGCGCCGGACGCACGCCGCCGGGCTCGCGTTGGCCGTGGCCGCGGTGGCCGCCGCCTGCGGGGGCGGCGGCCCCCCCGGTGGTCTCCAACCGCCCGACCTGTTCGCTTGGTCGCAGGAGAAGTTCGACGCCGAGGAGTACCGGGCCGCGTCCCAGGGCTACCTAGCCTTCCTCATCCGGGATCCGCTCAGCCCCCTCGTCGACAGCGCCCAGTACATGGCGGCGGAGGCCCAGCTGCGGGCCGGCCGGGAGCTCGAGGCGGCCCAGGAGTTCAACCGCCTGGCCACGGGACGGCCCAACAGCCCGTGGGCCGACGACGCCCAGCTCGGGTCATGCCGCGCCTACTTCTCCGCCTCGCCCAAGATCTCGCTGTCGCAGGAGTTCACCCGGCGCGCCATCGAGGAGTGCACGCGTCTCGTGCAGTTCTTCCCCACCAGCGAGCTCCGGCTGGAAGCCGATCGGCTGATCGCCGAGGCGCGGGCCAAGCTCGCGGTCAAGGCCTACGAGGTGGGCAAGTACTACTTCGACCGCCGCTTCTACGAATCGGCCAACGTCTATTTCGAGAAGGCCCTCTCGGAGGGCCCCTCGCCCGAGCTCCTGCCCGAGCTGCTGGAACGGCTCTACCGGAGCTACCGGCGTGTCGGGTTCGACACCGAGGCGCGCACCATCCGCGGGCGCCTGCTCGAGGAATTCCCCGAGTCCGACGAGGCGCGGCGCCTGGCCCGGGATGGCGAAGGCGGAGCGTAGGCGCGTCGGGGTGCTGGGCGGCACCTTCGACCCGCCGCACGTGGGGCACGCCATCGTGGCGCAGGATCTGGTGGAGCGTCTGGCGCTCGACCGGCTCCTGGTGGTGCCGGCCGCGCACCCGCCGCACCGCTCGGCGTCGCTGGCGCCGGAGGTGCGGCTCGCGCTCACCCGCCGGCTGTTCGCGGCGGCCGCGCGCATCGAGGTGAGCGACCTCGAGCACCGCCGCCCGGCCCCCTCCTTCACGGTGGACACGCTGGCGGCGCTACGCGAGGGAGATCCGGAGGCCGAGCACGTCCTCGTCATGGGGGCCGACCAGCTCGCGGTGATCGACACCTGGCACGAGTGGCGCCGGCTGCCCGAGCTGGCCTCCATCGCCGTCATGCGGCGGAGCGGGGAGGAGCCCAGGCTGCCCCACGGGGTAACAGGAATCGAGTATATTGCGGTGGATGTGACGCGGGTCGACGTGTCCGCCAGCCGGATTCGCGAGCGCCTGACCGACGGGCGCTCGATTCGTTTTCTGGTGCCGGAATCGATCCGCGACGAAGTGGAGCGGGCGTGGCGGGAGCGAGAGGCGCGCCCCCGCGACGCCCGGTCCGAGATAGCGGGCACCGAACCCTGACATTCCGCGCGCCGCGGCCCCGCCGCGGTCGCGTAGCCCGACGCGCCGGCCCGGCGGCCGGCGGCGTCGCAACACCGGCGAGCACTGGATGCTGAAGAACGTCGTCACGCAGATCCTCGGCACGCGCTTCGCGCGCGAGATGAAGCGGCTGCGCCCCGTCATCGGACAGATCAAGGAGCAGGAGGCCCGGCTGGCCGACTTCTCCGAGGACGAGCTCAAGGCGCAGACCGAGAAGTTCCGCGGCGTGATCCGCGACCGCACCGCCGAGCACGAGGCCGCCCTCGCGTCGCTGCGCGAGGAGCGGCGCCATACCGAGAACCCCGGCAAGCGGGCCGATCTGACCCAGCAGATCGCCGCCACCGAGAAGGCGCTCAACGAGACCATCCAGACCGTGCTCGACGAGCTCCTGCCCGAGGTATACGCCACCGTGCGCGAGGCCTGCCGGCGCCTCATGGGCCGACCGATCGAGGTCATGGGGAACGACATGGTCTGGGACATGGTGCCCTACGACGTGCAGCTCATCGGCGGCATCGTGCTGCACCAGGGCAAGATCGCCGAGATGGCGACCGGCGAGGGGAAGACGCTCGTCGCCACCATGCCCATCTACCTGAACGCGCTCGCCGGCAAGGGCGTCCACCTGGTCACGGTGAACGACTACCTGGCGCGCCGCGACTCGCAGTGGATGGGCACCGTGTTCGAGTACCTCGGCCTCAGCGTGGGCACGCTCGACGACACGCAGCCCGGCACCGAGGAGCGGCGGGCCGCCTACAACGCCGACGTGACCTACGGCACGAACAACGAGTTCGGATTCGACTACCTGCGCGACAACATGGTCATCGACCTGGCGCAGCGCGTACAGCGTCCCCACTACTACGCGATCATCGACGAGGTGGACTCGGTCCTCATCGACGAGGCGCGCACCCCCCTCATCATCTCCGGCCCGGCCGGGCGCGACGAGCGCGACGTCTACAGGAAGTACAACGCGCAGGTCGCGTCGATGGCCCGCAAGCAGGCCCAGATCGTCAACACCCTGGTGGCCGAGGCGATCGAGGAGCTCGAGGAGGCCGCCCCCGAGGACCAGGAGACGCGCTGGCACGCCGGGCTCAAGCTTCTCGCCGCGCGCCGCGGCGCGCCCAAGAACAAGCGCCTGCTCAGGATCCTCACCGAGACCGGGGTCAAGCAGCAGGTGCAGCGCGTCGAAGCCGACATGATGCGGGACAAGCGGCTGCCCGAGGTGGACGAGATGCTCCTCTACTCGATGGACGAGAAGGGGCACACGATCCAGATCTCCGACCAGGGTCTCGACGTCCTCTCGCCCAACGACGCCAACGCGTTCGTGGTGCCGGACATCTCCGAGGACGTGAAGAAGATCGAGGACGACGAGGCGCTCACGGTCGACGAGAAGCGCGCCAAGATCGAGGAGCTGGAGCGC
>JBFIOX010000167.1:0-6183 GCA_041610455.1 Gemmatimonadota bacterium | reverse complement strand
TGGGAGTGGACCAAGTCGATCTTCATCGCGCTCCTGCTGTTTCTGTTCGTGCGCACGTTCATGATCGAAGCCTTCCAGATTCCGACCGCTTCGATGGAGAACACGCTTCTGGTCGGAGACTTCCTCCTCGTGAACAAGATGGTCTACGGGGCCGAGATCCCCGGCACGAAGCTCGGCCTCCCCGCGTTCGACACGCCCTCCCGCGGCGACGTGGTCGTGTTCGAACCGCCTCCGTCGGCGGAGCAGCCGCCGCGCACCAACTACGTGAAGCGCATCGTAGGCGTGCCGGGGGACACGTTGCTGATGCGGAACGCCCGCCTGCACGTGAACGGCATCGCGGTGGACGAGCCGTACGTGAAGCACGCCCGGCGGGCGGAGGACGTCCCCAGCTCGCACTTCGCCTGGCAGCGCGGGCACCTCGTGGGCTCGGCCCGCCGGCGCGGGTACCGGCCGACGCGCGACAATTGGGGGCCGCTCGTCGTGCCCACGGACAACTACTTCGTCATGGGCGACAATCGGGCCAACTCCGAAGACTCGAGGTACTGGGGCTTCGTGCCACGCGAGGCGATCAAGGGCCGGCCGATGATCGTGTACTACTCCTACGATCGAAAGATGCCCGGGGCCCTCCGCTGGCTCACCGAGATCCGCTGGAGCCGAATCCTGCACGGGATTCACTAGAAGCCGGTGCGCACGTTCGAGAGATATCTGCGCGATATCGGTCGCGAGCGGCTGCTCACGCCCGAGGAGGAGGCCGGGCTGGCCCGCCGCAGCCAAGCGGGGGACGAGTCCGCCCGACGGCGGCTGGTGAGCGCCAACCTTCGCTTCGTCGTGTCCGTGGCGCGGGGCTTCCGGGGCCGGGGAGTGCCGCTCGTCGACCTGATCAACGAAGGCAACCTGGGACTCCTTCGAGCCGCCATGCGCTTCGATGCGGGGCGCGGTGTCCGGTTCATCAGCTACGCCCATTTTTGGGTGCGGCGCGCCATGCTCCGAGCGATCGCCGACGCCGAGTCCCCGCGACCCCCGTCGGGCCTCCGCCCCGCGCGCGTGTCGCTCGATGCGCCGGTCGGCGACGCCCGCACCACCCTGGCCGAGGTCCTGGCCGACGAGCGCGCGGGCTCGCCCGAGGAGCGGGTGGCCCGTCTCGGGCTGCGCCGGGCGATCGAATCGAGCCTCGTCGACCTGCCGCCTCGCGAGCGCCGCGCCGTGAGGCGCTATTTCGGTCTGGACGGAAGCCCGCCGCACACCCTGGCCGAGATAGCGGACGACCTCGGCGTCACCCGAGAGCGCGCGCGGCAGCTCAAGGAGCAGGGTCTGGCGCGGCTGCGCGCCGCGGCGCCCCGGCACGGGCTCGCCGCCTTCGGGCCCCCCGCGCCGACCGCCTCCGGGCGCCGTCCACGACGCCCCCCGAAGCCCCACAGGCGCAATTGACGGATGCGTCGTTCACCCATAACTTGAACGGCTGTCGCGCGCTTGGCCGCCGCCCCGACGGGGCGGTTTTTTTTCAATGGGTGTCCGTATGAAGACGTACGCCGTCAAGGCGAGTGAGATCGAGCGGGAGTGGTACGTGGTCGATGCCGCGGACCGCGTCCTCGGCCGTCTCGCGACCGATATCGCGCGGGTGCTTCGGGGGAAGCACAAGCCGACGTTCACACCCCACCTGGACACCGGCGACTATGTCGTCGTCATCAACGCCGAGCGGGTGCGACTGACCGGAAACAAGGCGGAGACGAAAGAGTATTTCCGGCACTCCGGATACATGGGCGGGGAGCGGTTGATCCCGTTCCGTCGCATGCAGAACCGGCACCCGGAGCGGATCATCGAGTTGGCCGTGAAGGGCATGCTGCCGAAGAACACGCTGGGCCGGCACATGATCAAGAAGCTCAAGGTCTACGCCGGACCCGATCATCCGCACGCCCCGCAGAAGCCGCGTCCGTTCGAGACGATCGGCACCGAGGGCTGAGACCAGAGGGCCCTCACCGAGGGCTTCGAGGAAGAGCGCTTTGGCAGGAAACGATCAAGTTCAGGCCGTCGGGCGACGTAAGACATCGGTCGCGCGCATCACGATGCGCCCCGGGAAGGGCGGCATCCGCGTGAACGGGAAGGCGCTCGACGAGTATTTTCCGCTCCCGCGTCACCGCTCCCTCATCGAGGCGCCGCTGAAGGTGACCGAGGTCGAGGGGATGTACGACATCGCGGTGCGCGTGCGCGGCGGCGGGACCACCGGCCAGGCGGAAGCGACGCGACTCGGGGTGGCCCGGGCGCTTCTGGCGGCCGACGAGGACCGACGCGGCATTCTGCGGTCCAACGGTCTCCTCACGCGCGACCCGCGCATCGTCGAGCGTAAGAAGCCGGGACGACCGAAAGCGCGCAAGCGCTTCCAGTTCTCGAAACGCTAGAGAAGGAGAGAGCGACGGCTTGATGGAAGTCGGCTTGAAGGAACTCTTGAGGGCAGGCGTCCACTTCGGACACCAAACCCACCGCTGGAACCCGAAGATGCGCAAGTACATCTTCGCGGAACGCGGGGGGATCTATCTGATCGACCTCAAGAAGACGCTCCGGGAGTTGGAGCGCGCCCGCGAGCTGGTCCGCGAGACGATCGTGTCGGGGCGGTCCGTGCTCTTCGTGTGCACCAAGCCGCAGCTCGCACCGGCGGTCCGGTCCGAGGCGGAGCGCTCGGGCTCGTTCTACGTCACCGAGCGCTGGCTGGGAGGGATGCTCACCAACTTCCAGACGATCAAGAAGAACATCCGTCGGCTCAAGGAGCTCGAGCGCGGCGCAGAAGAGGGCGCCTTCGAGTTCTACACGAAGAAAGAGCAGCTGCTGCTCGAGCGCGAGCGGCAGAAGCTCGACCGCTACCTGTCGGGCATCAAGGACATGACCCGCCTGCCCGGGCTCGTGTTCGTGGTGGACGCGAAGAAGGAAGAGATCGCCGTGCGCGAGGCGAATCGGCTCGGCATCGCCGTCGTCGCGATCGCCGACACGAACGCCGACCCGGACCTCCTCACGGTGGCCATCGCCGGCAACGATGACGCCATACGCTCGGTCTCGCTGATCACCAAGGCGATCGCCGATGTCGTCGAAGCGGCGCGCCAGGAGGTGCCCGAGGCGGCTGCCGGCGAGGAGCCCGAGGAGGCGTACACGTATTCCAGCGACGCCGGCGATGTGGAGGACGGGCCGGAACGCCCGCGCCGCAAGCGGCCGCGCCGCCGCCCGCGCCCCGAAGCCATCGCGCAGCGGCTCCACCACCCGGAGGTGATCGAGGGCGGGGAGGCCGACGAGGAGGCCGAGGAAGAGGGGGACGAAGCGACCGAGCCCGAGGCGGAGGGCGCGCCGGACGCCGCGGAAGCGGACGAGCCAGAGCCCGGGGAAGCCGAGGACGAAGAGCCGGAGAAGGTCATGGCCGAGGCCGGAGCCGAGGACGCCGAAGACGGGGTGGGCGGCTGAGCGTACACGCCGAGGGCCACTTCGGTGGCCCTTTTTTTTGTCGTCGTGCCCGCCCGAAGGGTGGGCCGTACGGATGATCTGGGAGACAGAGACGGAGCGATGCATACGATGGCGGACATCACGGCTGCGGCGGTGAAGTCCCTCCGCGACCGTACGGGCGCGGGGATGATGGACTGCAAGAAGGCGCTGATCGACGCGGAGGGCGACGAAGAGCGCGCGATCGACCTCCTCCGGCAGCGCGGGGCCGCGAAGGCGGCCAAGCGGGCGGCGCGCGAGGTGAGCGAGGGCCTGATCCACATCGCCACCAAGGATGGTGGCGTGGCCATGGTCGAGGTGCTCACCGAGACCGACTTCGTGGCACGCAGCGAAGCCTTCGAGCGCTTCGCGGCCGCGCTGGCCGACGGGCTGTTCGACCTGCCGGTGTCGGACGGCGAGGTGATGTCGGGCGAGGAGCTTTTCGGGGTCGAGGGTGGAGACCGGCTCGAGAGCGAGCTCAACGAGCTGCGCGTCAAGGTGGGTGAGAACGTGCAGGTGGGGCGCGCGGTGCGGTACGACGTGGGTGAGTCGAACGCGGCGGGCAGCTATCTCCATTTCGGCAACCGCATCGGGGTCGTGGTCGAGCTGGCGGGCGGCAGCGAGGAGGCGATCGAGACGGCGCGCGACATCGCGCTGCACGCGGCCGCCACCAACCCGCAGGGCGTATCGCCCGATGACATCCCGGCCGACGTGGTCGAGCGCGAGCGGGCCGTCCTGGTCGAGCAGGCGAAGGAACAGGGCAAGCCACCGGAGATCACCGAGAAGATCGTCGACGGCCGCATGCGCAAGTTCTTCGAGGAGCACGCGCTCCTGTGGCAGACGTACGTCCGCGACCCCGACATGAAGGTCAAGGACGTGCTGGCTCGGGCGGGGGGGGATGCCACCGTGCGCCGTTTCGTCCGCTTCGAGATCGGCGCCTGACCCGTCGCACGGCCGCGCGCGGCGGACCGTTTCCGAGCGCGGCTCCGGGCCTGATCCGCGAGAGGTCCGAATGCCCGAGGTGAAATACGGTAGGGCGCTGGTGAAGCTGTCCGGTGAGTCGCTGGCCGGAGAGCGAGGCTTCGGCATCGACCCGCCCATCATCGAGGAGCTCACGCGCGAGATCCAGTCGGTACACGAGGCCGGGATCGCGCTCGGCCTCGTCGTGGGGGGAGGGAACATCGTGCGCGGCACCGTGGCCAGCGAGCGCGGCATGGACCGCGTGACGGCCGACTACATGGGCATGCTGGCCACGGTGATCAACGCGCTCGCCCTGCAGGACATGCTCGAGCAGCACGGCACGGAGACCCGCGTCATGTCGGCCATCCGCATGGAGGAGCTGGCCGAGCCGTACATTCGGCGCCGCGCCCTCCGGCATCTCGAGAAGGGCCGCATCGTGATCTTCGCGGGAGGCACCGGCAACCCCTACTTTTCCACCGATACCGCGGCCGTGCTGCGCGCGATCGAGATGGAAGCCGACGTCATCCTGAAGGCGACCAAGGTGGATGGCGTCTACACGGCGGACCCCGAGGCGGACCCCGGGGCCCGATTCATCGAAGAGATCTCGTATCTCGACGTGATGACGCGGGAGCTCGCCGTCATGGACGCCGCCGCGATCTCGCTCTGCAAGGACAACGAGCTGCCCGTGATCGTGCTCAACATCAAGCGGCCGGGCGCGATCCTCGCCGCGCTCAGAGGCGAGAAGATCGGGACGATCGTCGCCTAGCCCGGCGCCAGCGGGCGGCACGCGCGCAGGTCGAAGATCCCCAGCCAAGCCGGAGGCCACGCATGCCCGAGAAGACCTTGAAAGCCGCTTCCGACTCCATGGACCGCGCGATCGAGGCCATCCAGCGGGAGTTCGCCTCGGTGCGCACGGGCAAGGCGACGCCCGCCCTGCTGGACACGGTGCGGGTCGAGGCATACGGATCGCAGATGGGGCTGAAGCAGGTGGCCAACGTGAGCGCCCCCGAGCCGCAGATGCTCCTCGTCCAGCCCTATGATCCCAACATCGCGGGGGCGATCGCGAACGCGATCCGCAACGCGGACCTCGGACTGAATCCCTCGGCCGACGGCGGGTTGGTGCGCGTGCCGATCCCGCCCCTCACGGAGGAGCGGCGGCGCGAGATGGTGAAGGTCCTCCACCGCATGGCCGAGGAAGCTCGCGTGTCCATTCGTCACGCCAGGCACGAGGGGCGCAACACGCTCCTCCAGATGCAGAAGGACGGGAAGATCGGCGAGGATGTGTGTCACCGTACCATGGATCGGCTGCAGGAACTGACCGATGCCCACACCAAGCGCGTCGACGAGCTGCTCGGCAAGAAGGAAGCGGAGGTGATGGCGGTTTGAGCGATCGACGGGATCTGCGGGCCGCGCTCGACGCCTACGTCCGGGGACACGACCGGGTGTGGGAGCCGGATCGGAAGCTGCCGCGCCACCCGCGCCCCGAGCCGGAGCTCCCGGAGTTCGGCAGCGTGCCGGCCCGACCGCGCTACGGTGTCGCCGTGCCCGCGCGCCTCGATTTCCATCGGGGACCGGACACCTGGCGGACCCGCCTGCCCGGAGCGGAGGGTGACCGGCGCGGCTGAGGCTTCCCGCCCCGCGGGCTCGGAGCCGCTCGAGAAGCGGCTCGCGGCCGCCTCGCGCGGGCATCCCGATCTGCTGCCCCGCGGGGCCCGCGTGCTCGTCGCCCTCTCGGGCGGCGCGGATTCCACCGCGCTGTTGCAC
>JBFIOX010000166.1:0-6197 GCA_041610455.1 Gemmatimonadota bacterium | reverse complement strand
GATGTCGACCTCCATCCCCTTGAGCACGCGGATGTCGGGGTGGCGCTCCTGGATCTCGTCGATCTCCACCCACTGCTGGCGCAGCTTGGCCGCGTCGAGTCCCTCGACCATGGCGAGGGCCTTGGAGTGGTCCGTGATGGCCATGTACTCGTAGCCGCGGGCGAAGCAGGCCTCCACCATCTCCTCGAGCGTGTGGCGGCCGTCCGACCACGTCGAGTGCATGTGGACGTCGCCCTTGAGGTCGGAGCGCTCGACCAGGTCGGGCAACGTCCCGGAGTCGGCGACGGCCAGCTCGCCGCGGTCCTCGCGCATCTCGGGCGGGAACCAGGGGAGGTCGAGCGCCTCGTACACGTCCTCCTCGGTCGCGCCCGCCACCATGCGCCCCTCGGATGCCGCCCCGCGCTCGCCGAGCGCCTCCCCCTTCGCCTCTTCGGGGATCTCGAACACGCCGTACTCGGAGACCCGCAGCCCGCGCTCCAGGGCCCGCTGCCGCAGCTTTATGTTGTGCTCCTTGGAGCCGGTGAAGTAGACGAGCGCCGCGCCCCAGCTCTCGGGTGGCACGACGCGAAGGTCCACCTGCAACCCGCTGCGCAGGACGACCGACGTCTTCGTCCCCCCCGCCCCGATCACCCGCTCGACGCCCTCGAACGAGGTCAGCGCCTCCGAAGCTCGCGCGGCGTCCGAGGCGACCGCGAGCAGATCGACGTCGCCTACCGTCTCGCGGCGCCGCCGGTAGCTCCCCGCCACCTCCAGCCGGCGGATCGCCTTCACTCCGCGCAGGTGCTCGAGCAGCGGCGGCAACAGCTCGTCCACCTCACCCAGCCGCAGGCGGCTCGTGTTGTGACGGTGCCGCTGGATCCCTTCGAGGATGCGGGCCTGGGTCTTCTCGCCGAAGCCGGCCAGCTCGGCCACCCGGCCTTCCTGGGCGGCCTCCTCGAGATCTTCGATCGACTCGATGCCGAGCTCGTCCCACAGTTTCCGGGACTTCTTGGGTCCCAGCCCGGGCAGGCGCATGATCTCGATGAGCGAGGCCGGGATCTGCTCGGCCAGCTCATCCAGCACGGCGAGGCTCCCGGTCTGGACGATCTCGGTGATGTTCTCGGCCATCCCCTTGCCGATCGAGGGGAGCTCGGTCAGGTCGGCCCCCTCCTCGACCAGCTTGCGCAGCGGCACGGCGTGGGATTCGACCGTGCGGATGGCGTTCCGGTAGGCGCGCACGCGGAACGGGTTGGCCTCCTGGATCTCGAGCAGGTCGGCCGCCTCGCGCAGCAGCCTGGCGATCTCGACGTTCTCCACCGATCAGGCCCCCGCCATGGGGTTCGGCGCCCTTCGGCCGCGCGCGGCGACGCGTGCCCCGGTCACCCGGCCACCCCCTCGCCCCGCAGGAGCGCGAGGAGCCCCGCCTCGTCGAGCACGTGGACCCCCAGGGCCTCGGCCTTCTCGAGCTTGGAGCCGGGGTTCTCGCCCGCCACCACGTAATCGGTCTGCTTGCTTACCGAGGAGGTGACCTTGGCCCCGTGCGACTCGAGCAGCTTCTTGGCTTCGTCGCGGCTCATGGTGGCCAGCCCGCCGGTGAGCACGAAGCGCAGGCCGCTGAGGGCGTCGCCGGCGCGCTCGGGCGGTACGGGCTCGACGAGCGCGCGCAGCTCGTCCACCACCCGCGCCACCTCCGGGCGCGCCAGGAAGCCGACGATCTGCTCGGCCATCTTGGGGCCCACCCCATCGGCCTCCTGCAGCTTCTCCTCGTCGGCGGCCCGAAACGCCTCGAAGGTGACGAAGTGCGAGGCGAGCTCACGCGCCACGGCGATCCCCACCTCGGGGATCCCCAGGCCGTAGATGAAGCGCGCCAGCTCGGTCCGCCGGCGCGCCGCGATCGCCGACACCAGCTTGGTGGCCGACTTCTCGGCGAAGCCCTCCAGCTCGAGCAGCTGCTCGGCCCTCAGCTCGAACATCTCGGGCAGGTGCCGCACGATCCCTTCCCGTACCAGCGCGCGCGCCGTCTCGTCGCCCAGACCCTCGATGTCGAGCGCGTAGCGCGAGGCCAGGTGCTGGATGCGGCCGGCGAGCTGCGCGGGACAGTCGAACAGGTTGGGACAGAACGTGTACGGCCCCCGCTCCACGAGCGGCGTGTCGCACGAGGGGCACGCCTCGGGCATGCGCCACGGCGCCGAGCGCGCGCGGCCCGCCTCCGGGATCCGCTCCAGCACCTGCGGGATCACGTCCCCGGCGCGCTGGATGCGCACCCGGTCGCCCTCCCGGATGTCCTTGCGGGCCACCTCCTCGCGATTGTGCAGATTGGCGCGGCTCACCGTGACGCCGCCGATCTCGACCGGCCGCATGAAGGCGATGGGGGTCACGACGCCCGTGCGGCCCACGCTGGGCACGATGGAGAGGAGCCGCGTCACCTCCTTGCGCGGCGGAAACTTGAACGCGAAGGCCCACCGGGGATGGTGCGAGGTGGATCCCACCTCGTCGCGGCCCGCCATGTCGTCCAGCTTGATCACGATGCCGTCGATCTCGTAGTCGAGATCGTCGCGGCGGCCCTCCATCTCCGAGTGGAACGCGAGGATCTCGGCCACGTCGGCCGCCGGACGACTCCATTCGTTGACCGGGAATCCCCAGGCCCTCAGGGCCTCAAGCGTGTCCACCTGGGTGCGTGGCGGCGCCCCCTGGATGGCGAGCAGGTCGTACACGTACACGTCGAGCGGCCTCGACGCGGTGACCTGGGGATCGAGCTGTCGCAGCGAGCCGGCCGCGGCGTTGCGCGGGTTGGCGAAGGGCGCGCCCCCATCTTCGAGCAACTTGGCGTTGAGCGCCTCGAAGGCACCGATGCGCATGATCACCTCGGCTCGCAGCGAGAGGGAATCCGGGGCCGGACGGTCGGCCGTGCGCATGGCCAGCGGCACGGAAGGGATGGTGCGCACGTTCTCGGTCACGCCCTCGCCCCGCATCCCGTCTCCCCTGGTTGCGGCGCGCGCCAGCCGGCCGTCCTCGTACACCAGCTCGATCGAAGCGCCGTCCAGCTTGGGCTCGACGACGTAGCCGATGTCCTCGCCCAGCGCCTTGCGGAGCCGCTCGTCGAAGCGCTCCAGCGCGGCCACATCCGAGGCAGAATCGAGACTCAGCATGGGGGCCGCGTGCGCGACCGTCTCGAACGCCTCGAGGGGCTGGCTTCCGACGCGCTGGGTGGGCGAGTCCGGAGTCGCGAGGTCCGGGTGCGCCTCCTCCAGCGTCTTCAGCTCGGCGAACAGCGCATCGTACTGCTCGTCGGAGATCTCGGGCCGGTTGTGCACGTAATACAGGTAGGAATGGTGGCGCAGGGATTCGCGCAGCTCACGGATCCGCGCGGCCGGATCCGCGGACCGTTCAGGAGAATCGTGCATGGCGCCGAAGATAGGCGGGGTGCCGGCGACGAAAAAGGACGTTCAGGGGTATATTGAGGGCGCGGAGGGTGACCCGCGGGGCGGCCCCGACGTCTAAGGGGCCGGGCCGGCCCGGAAGGCACGGCGGACCCGGTGTCCGAGGGGCCGCCCCGGCAGGCTCGGCGGACCCGATGTCCGAGGTTTACCGCCGGGGCCGGAAAGCCGGGCGGCACGCAGGGTCGTGCGGCGGCCGACGGCTTTCCGCGTCGCGCCTCGGCGGGTCAGATTGTCTCGGCCGCTCGCGCGACTCGGAGCGAAGAGGACGCGCGTCGACGCAAACGGTGGAGTGCCATGCAGACGTTGGAGTATACGAGCGCCGTCGCCGAGGCGACCGAGCACATATACGAGAGGATCAAGGACAGCGTCCCCCGCTTCGAGTGGGAGATGCACGCCCCTCTCGTCGCCGAGATAAATCGGCTCAAGAAGCTCCGCAACGCCGTCATCCTCGGGCACAACTACATGGTGCCCGAGATCTTCCACGGCGTGTCCGACTACACGGGGGACTCCCTCGGGCTGTCGGAGCGGGCGCGGGACACCGAGGCCGACATCATCGTCTTCTGCGGTGTCCACTTCATGGCCGAGACGGCGAAGATCCTCAATCCGGGTCGCATGGTGCTCATCCCCGACCTCGATGCGGGCTGCTCGCTGTCGGAGAGCATCTCGGCCGAGGACGTCCGGCTCCTCAAGCAGCGTTACCCGGGCGTGCCCGTCGTCACCTACATGAACACGCCGGCGGCCATCAAGGCCGAGTCGGACGTGTGCTGCACTTCGGCCAACGCGACCGCCGTGGTTGAATCGCTCGGCACCGACCGGGTCATCTTCCTGCCGGACGAGTATCTGGCGCGCAACGTGGCCAAGCAGACCGACGTACAGGTGATCGCCTGGCATGGCCGCTGTATGGTGCACGAGCAGTTCACGGTCGACGAGATCCGGGCCTATCGAGAGCAGTTCCCCGGAATCGAGGTGATCGCGCATCCGGAGTGCTCTCCGGAGGTGTGCGAGGAAGCCGATTTCGTCGGGTCCACGAGCGGCATGATCGGCTATCTCGACCGCGCCCGCTCGAACCACGTGATCATGGTCACCGAGTGCTCGATGTCGGACAACGTCCAGGAGGCGCATCCCGAGCTCCAGTTCGTGAAGCCCTGCACGATCTGCCCGCACATGAAGAAGATCACGCTCGAGAGGACGCTCGCCTCGCTGCGCAACCTCGAGCACGAGGTTCTGGTCCCGGAGCATATCCGCGTGCGGGCGCTGGCGGCCGTCGAGCGGATGATCGAGATCGGGCGCGATCCCCGGAACTGACGCAACCGGGGGGGGCCCGCAGACCTCCCCGGAGTCGGCCCTTTCTCTTCAGCGAGCATACATGGATGATGTCGGACGCGGCGCGCCGGACGCGCCGCACGCTTCCCGTGCACCCGCGGGGCCGGCCGCCACTCCGGCGCTGTTTCGACGCTGGCTGGTCTTGAGCGCCCTCGGTCTCGCGGTCGGGCTGCCGCTGGCCCTCGCCCTGCTCGACCCCCTGGAGCTGCTCGTCGGCATGGTGCTGGTGACCCCCCTCGTCTTCGGCATCGCGGGGGCGATTCTCGGGCTGTCGCAGTGGCTGGCGCTGCGCCACCCGCGGCATCCGCTCCTGTGGATCGGGCTGTGCGCGGCGGGACTGGCGCTCGGCCTCACGGGCGCCACCGTGGGCATCGAGGCGGTGGGGCGCGCCCTCGCGGGAACCCCGACGCGGATCGGGAATACGCCTCCGCTCGGGCTGGCGGCGGCCTTCGGCGCGCTCGGCGCGCTGGGCGGTCTGACGCTCGGGGCCGCGCAATGGGTCTACCTGCGGCGCTGGTTCGAGGGCGCCGGCCTCTGGCTGCTGGCCAGCGGCGGCGGCCTGGCGCTCGGCATGGTGGGAGGATTCGCGCTGAGCTACGTCTTTTTCGGCGGCGTCACCACCGGCCCCGGCATGCTCGTCGTGCTCTCCACCGCGGCGGTGACGAGCGGCGCCATCACCGGCCATGCGCTGGTGCGATACGCGCGCCGCGCGGCCTCCGCGTTGGGTGCCGCAGAAGCGGGCTGAGCGCGGGCCGGGTTCCGCCCGGTCGGGCCGGCCCTAATCCATGAGCTCGCGCGCCCGCTTCCACACACGGTCGAACATGGGCTCGGTGAGCGTGCCGGTGAACGTGTTCTGCTGGCTCGGGTGATACGAGGCGATGAGCGTAGCCCGGTCCAGCGGCACCTCGACGCCGTGTCCGAACCTGGGCACGGGCCGCGGCACGGCCTCGCCGCGCGCGCGCAGGGTGCGCAGAAACGCGGCGTAGGCGAAGCTCCCCAGCGCCACCACGACGCGCACCCGATCCAGAAGATCCAGCTCGCGTTCCAGAAACGGCCGGCAGGCTTCGCGCTCCGCGGCGGTGGGCTTGTTGGCGGGCGGGGCACAGCGCACGGCCGCCGTCACCCAGGCTCCCTCGAGCATCAGTCCGTCGTTCCGCGCCACGGCCTCGGGTCGGGTCGCGAAGCCCGCCCGATGCAGGGCCCGATACAGCCAGTCCCCCGACCGATCGCCCGTGAACATGCGGCCGGTGCGGTTGGCCCCGTGCGCCGCCGGGGCCAGGCCCACGATGAGGAGCCCGGCGTCGGGATCGCCGAATCCCGGCACCGGTCGGCCCCAATAGGTCTCGTCGCGGAACGCCGCCCGCTTGGTGCGCGAGACCTCCCGTCGCCAGGCCACCAGGCGGGGGCAGCGCGCGCACGACACCACCTCCCGCTCCAGCTCGGCGAGGCTCACTC
>JBFIOX010000165.1:0-6212 GCA_041610455.1 Gemmatimonadota bacterium | reverse complement strand
TCCCGCGGCCACGATGACGGCCCGGACCGGACCGGCCGTCAAGGATCGACGAGGGGCGAGGCGGACTCACCGCGCGCCCGCACCCAGCTCACCAGCTCGCCCACCGAGCGCAGCGGGTGCAGCCGCAGCCCCTGCTCCGGGCCGGCGTCGCCGGCCGTGGAGGGCCCGGACGCGCTGGGCAACGCCACGTCCCGCACGCCCGCACGGGCAAGCTCTCGCAGTCGGGCCTCGCGGGCCCCGACGCCTCGCAGCTCGCCGCTCAGCCCGGCCTCGCCGAGGAACGCCGCCGTGCGGGGGAGCACGCGGTCCATCTCAGCCGAGGCAAGGGCCGCCAGCACGCCGGCATCCGCCGCCGGATCGGCCAGGCGAAGCCCCCCGACGACGTTCACGAAGACCTCGGAGCGATCCAGCGGGAGACCGCCCCGACGCTCCAGGACGGCCAGGAGCATCGACAGGCGGCGAGACGAGAACCCGGTGGTCATCCGTCGCGGCATGGCCTGCGCCGAGCGGGCCGTCAGCGCCTGTACCTCGAGCGGGAGGGGCCGCGCCCCTTCCATGGCGATCGTGAGGGCCGACCCGGGCCCGGCGACGCGCTCGCCCAGCAGGGCGAGGGCCGGATCTGGCACGGGGACGAGCCCCTCGCCGCCCATGCGGTAGACCGCGATCTCCCCCACCCGGCCGAACCGGTTCTTGACGGCCCGCAGAATGCGCGCGTCCTCGCCGCGCGCGCCCTCGAACACGAGCACCAGGTCCACGATGTGCTCGAGCGTGCGGGGGCCGGCGATGCCTCCGCCCTTCGTCACGTGCCCCACCAGCACGGTCGGGATGCCGGTCTGTTTGGCGAGCCGTTGGAGCACCCCCGCGCATTCCCGCACCTGCGTCACCGACCCCGCCGCCGCGTCCGTGCCGGCGGACACGGCGGTCTGGATGGAATCGACGCAGAGGAGACGCGGTCGGACGCGCGCTGCGACGTCGGCGATGCGCTCCACCGCCGTCTCGGGGAGGAAGAGCACCTCGGCCTCCTCCGCGCCGAGGCGACGGGCACGCCCGCGCACCTGCTCCGCCGACTCCTCGCCCGAGGCGTAGAGGACCTCGGCGCCGGCAGCCGCGACGGCCGCGCCGGCCTGCAGGAGGAGGGTCGACTTCCCGATGCCCGGGGCCCCCGCCAGCAGCGCGATCGATCCCCGGACGAAGCCGCCGCCCAGCACCGCGTCGAAATCGCCCAACCCCACGCGGAGGCGCGCGCGGAGCGGCGCGTCGGCGGCCGCGAGCCGCGCCGGCTCGGCGGGGGCCCTGCCCGCATCGCGCCCCCCGGTATCGGGCGCCTCGGTCAGCGCGTTCCAGGCGCCGCAGCCGGGGCAGCGACCCTCCCAGCGGAGGTTCGTCTTGCCGCACTCGCGGCATACGAACGGGCGCGCGGTCTGCTTCAGAAGGGGGCTTCCCGCGAGGTCACGGGCTCGAACAGCGTGTACGACTTGTGGAAGTAGAGCGGGATCGATCCCGTCGGACCGTTGCGCTGCTTCCCGACGATGAGCTCGGCCTTGCCCTCGAGGGTCTGCTCCCGTACCTCCTCGTCGCTCTTGTAGACCTCTTCTCGGTAGATGAAGAGGACGACGTCGGCATCCTGCTCGATCGCCCCGGACTCGCGGAGGTCGGACAATCGCGGCCGCTTCTCCGCGCCGGAGCGCTGCTCGGGGGCCCGCGAGAGCTGCGAGAGCGCCAGGATCGGAACCCCGACCTCCTTCGCCACCGCCTTGAGCGAGCGCGAGATCGCGCTGATCTCCTGCTGGCGGTTCTCGGCGTTGCGGGGCCCGGCCATCAGCTGGAGGTAATCGACGACGACGAGGCCGAGCGGGACTTCGGCCCGCAGGCGCCGCACCTTGGCCCGCAGCTCGAGGGCAGAGATCGCGGGCGAGTCGTCGATCCAGATCTGCGCGGTGTTGAGCAGCCCGGCGGCGTGGGCCAGCCGCTGATACTCGTCGTCCGACAGGTGACCCGTGCGAAGATGTCCCGAGTCGACCCGTCCCTCCGAGCACAGCATGCGCTGGACGAGCGCGGCGCGCGACATCTCCAGCGAGAAGATCGCCACCGGCACCTCTTCCTCGATGGCGGCGTGCTGCGCGAAGTTGAGCGCGAGCGCCGTCTTTCCCATGGAGGGTCGGGCGGCCAGGACGACGAGGTCCGAGTCCTGGAAGCCGGCCGTCATGCGGTCCAGGTCCTTGAACCCGGTGGGCACGCCCGTCACAGCGCCCGGATTGCGCGTGAGCTCGTCGATGCGGTCGAAGGTCGTGCGCAGGACCTCCTTGATCCACACGAAGCCCGTCCGCTCCTGGGCTTGGGCGATCTCGAAGATCCGCTGCTCGGCGCGGTCGAGCGTGTCCTCGACCTCCCCGCCCGGCGCCTCGTACGCGTCCTGGATGATCTCGGTCGCGCTCTCGATGAGGCGCCGCAGGATGGCCTTGTCCCGCAGAATCCGGCAGTGGTACTCGATGTTGGCCGCGGTGGGCACCGCGTCGACCAGCTGCGCCAGGTAGGCCATGCCGCCGACGGCGTCCAACTCGCCCCCCGACTTGAGCTCGTCGGCCAGGGTCACCGCGTCGATGACGTCGCCCCGGTTGTACAGCCGCACCATGGCGCGAAAGATCCTGCGGTTCCCCTCCCGATAGAAGGCGGCGTCGTCGATCAGCTCCATGGCGATGGCGACCGCGTCGCCATCGATCAACATGCCGCCCAGCACGGACAGCTCCGCCTCCTCCGACCAGGGCGCCTGACGGCCCTGGAAGGCATCCTGTCTCAGGGTTAGGGCCGAATCAGCCAAACAGGCCTCCCGCCTCCGAGGCGGCCGCCGCCGGCGCCCCCGCATCGCCCTCGTCGAGCAACCGTCGCACGATCTGCAGGTCTTCCCAGGTCGGCCGGATCCAGCCCGGGTTCCGCAGGAGCGCCGCCGGGTGGTAGGTGACGACGACGGGGTAGCCCGCGTACCGGTGCACCGTGCCGCGCATGCGGCCCAGCGAGGCGCTCGACTCCAGCAGCGTCCGCGCGGCGAAGGCGCCGAAGGCGACGATCACCTCGGGCCCGATCAGCGCCAGCTGGCGGAGGAGATAGGGGGCGCACGCCGCCACCTCGTCGGGCAGGGGATCCCGATTGTTGGGCGGACGCGATTTGAGCACGTTGCAGATGTACACCGTCTCCCTGGGCAACCCGATCGTGAGCAGCAGTCGGTCGAGCAGCTGGCCGGCCCGGCCGACGAACGGTCTTCCGGTCTCGTCCTCGCGCGCCCCGGGAGCTTCCCCGACGCACACCACCCGGGCGTTCGCGGCGCCCTCGCCGAACACGGGCCGGGTCCGGGCGCGGTGGAGGGCGCAACGCCCACACGAGGCCACGAGCCGCGCCAGGGCGACCAAATCTGGCGCGCCGGCGATCTCCTGCTCCGAGTGCTCCACGGGCCGCGCGACCGCCACCTCCGACGCCGGGTCGGCCACGGCCCGCGGGGCCGGGTCACCGCCCCGCCCTCCCGGACTCGCACCCTCCGGCCTCGCCGGCGCCCTCGACGGAGCCGCGGAAGCCGCCCCGCCCGACTCGAGTGCGGGCGCCGACTCGCCCGAGCCCGAGCCTCGCGCCGCCTGGAGCGCCGCGGCCCGCGTCAACCCTTCGAGGATGAGCTCGGCGCCTCCGATCGACTCGTGCTGCGACACGTAGCGGCGCGCCAGCCCACGCAGCTCGGGTTCCCGGCTCACTCCCCGATCGCCTCTTCGACGCGATCCAGGATGCGATCGGCGAGATCGTGCTTGCTCATGAGCGGCAGCTCCTCCACGTGCCCCGCCGCGTCCAGGAGCGTGGCGCGGTTCGTGGCCACCTCGAACCCGGCATCGGGCTCGGTGGCGAGGTTCACCGCGACCAGCTGAAGCCCCTTGCGCTCCAGCTTCTCGCGTCCGTTCGCCAGCGCGTCGTCGGTCTCGAGCGCGAAGCCGACCGTGAAGATCCCGCGCGCCTCGCGCGCCTCGCGCGTCGAGACGAGCAGGTCGGGGCTCGCGCGGAGCGACAGCTCCAACCCGTCGCCGCCTCCCTTCTTGATCTTCGAGCTTGCCTCCTGCCGCGGCGAGAAGTCGCTCACCGCCGCCGCCATGAGGAGAATCCGGGCGTCGGTCAACTCGGTCTCCAACGCCGCGAGCATCTGCTCGGCCGTCTCCACCTCCACGGTGCGCGGACCGTGCGGCCGCGGGGCCGAGCCGGGTCCCGTGATGAGCACCACGTCGGCCCCGCGCCGCCAGGCCGAGGCGGCCAGGCTGTATCCCATGCGGCCCGAGGAGCGATTGCCGATGAACCGCACCGGATCGATCGGCGCGCGCGTCGGCCCGGCCGTAGTCACGACCTTGAGACCCGCCAGCCCGGGCCGCTCCAAGCAGCGTCCGATCGCCGCCATGATCCGGTCCGGATCCGCGAGGCGACCCATGCCCGACTCGCCCTCCGCGAGCGGCCCATCCTCGGGGCCCACCAACGTGTGACCGAACCCGCGCAGCAGCTCCGCGTTCCGCCGTGTGGCCGGGTGCTCCCACATGCGTGTGTTCATGGCCGGGCACACGATGACGGGGGCGGCTGCCGCCAGCAGCGTGGCCGACGCGAGGTCGTCCGCCGCCCCGTGCGCCATGCGCGACATCAGATCGGCCGTCGCGGGAGCGACGACGATGACATCCGCATCCTTTCCCAAGTCCAGGTGCGCCAGCGGACGCCCCCACAGCCCCGCATGGACGGGACGTCCGGTGATGGCTTCGAAGGTGACGGAACCCACGAAGCGCTCGGCCGCGCTCGTCAGGATCACTTCGACCCGGGCGCCCGCCTCCACGAGGCGGCGCGAAAGGAACGCGCCCTTGTAGGCCGCGATTCCGCCCGAGATGACCAGCAGGACGCGCCGACCGTCGAAGGGTCGCACGGCCCTACCGTCGCCTAGAGACTCGTGGTCGGGTGCTTGCGGACCAGTCGGTACTGGAGCTTGTGCTCGTCCGAGGTCAGGGCCTCGAGGGCGAGCGTCGTGAGCTTGACCGCCCCGTACGGCGACCGCTCGAGCGGCAACGCGTTCAACTCGCGGGCGTACTTCGCTGCCACCAGCACGCCCAGGTATTTGTTGCTGGCCGCCTGCGCGACCTGATCCGGCGTGAAGACCTTCATGGAACCCCTCTGTGACGATCGACCGGCCCCCGCTCCGGCACGAGCCGAGGGCCCCGGAAGCTACCACATCGCGGGCCCGATTTCACCCTCCTCTCCACGGGGTGGCGCGGGAAGGGCTCCGGATCACGCCAGCGCCCGCCCTCAGCTGCCATCGTGGAGCGCGCGGTCCAGCTCGGCGGTCAGCCGGTCGCGGAACCCCTCGGCCGCCTCGGCCAGACGCGCCACCCGCACCTCCTCGGCATCCACGATGGCGATCACGCGCGACACGGCGTCCTCCAACACCTCGTTCACCACCACGAAGTCGAACTCGTCCATCGCGGCCAGCTCGCGCGCGGCCGAATCGAGCCGCCTGCGCAGCCTCTCGGCATCCTCGCTGCCCCGCGCCGCGAGGCGCCGCCGCAGCTCGCCCGGCGGCGGGACGATGAAGATCGAGACCGCCTCCGGGGCCGCCGCCCGGACCTGCCGCGCGCCCTGTACGTCTATATCTAGTAATAGATGGACTTTGTCCGACTTCGCATTATCCAGATTCTCGGAGGGGGTCCCGTACAGCTCGCCGTGCACGGTGGCGTGCTCGAGCATGGCGCCCCGGGTCACCAGCGCCTCGAACGCGGCGCGGTCGATGAACCGGTAGTCCGCCCCCTCCACCTCGCCCCGGCGCGGCGCCCGCGTGGTCACCGAGACGGAGAAGCGGAACCGGTGCGCCCCCTCCCCCCGCAGCAACCTGTCTCGGATGCTCGTCTTCCCCGCACCCGAGGGGCCCGCCAGGATGAGCGGGAAGGTGCGGTCCGTCGGGATACCGGCGGCGCCGGACGCGCCCTTCATTCCACGTTCTCGACTTGCTCGCGCAGCTTCTCGATCTCGTTCTTCGCCTCGACGACCAGCCGCGAGATGTCCGGATCGTTCGCCTTCGCCCCCAGCGTGTTGATCTCGCGCTGGAGCTCCTGCACGAGGAACCCGAGTCGCTTCCCCACCGGCTCCTCCGACGGACGGTCGAGGTACTCCTCGAAGGCATCGAGGTGCGCGCTGGCTCGCACCAGCTCCTCGCT
>JBFIOX010000164.1:0-6228 GCA_041610455.1 Gemmatimonadota bacterium | reverse complement strand
GATCGCGGCGTGACCACCGACTTCTCGGCGGGAAGCCGGAGGATGCAGACGTTCAAAAAGCTCCCGACCAGGAGCCCGACCAGGCCGGCCGCCACGATCACCATCGCGTCATCGCCCACGTCGGACCTCGTAGAGCAGGATGCCGGCCGAGTTGGTGAACAGGACGTCGCTCGCCCGCATCTCGTCGAACAGCGACGCGGACACCCCGGCGGCCCCCGAGTGCACCCAGCGCAGCCGGGTCCCCGCCACGAAGGCCTCGCGGCGGATGCCCCAACCGCAATAGACCTCGGCGTCGGCGATGGCGGCCAGCACCTCGGGCGGCGTCACCCGCGCCCCGTCCCCGGTGGCGTCGAGCGGCACTTCGACCGAAACGACCTCCCAGCCCGAACCGAGCGCGGACCGGAGCTCGGCCAGCGACTCGGGAGGGATGGACCACTGCGGCGCGTGCGGGGCGTGCATCCAGACCACGAAGCGCCGGGGCCCCGGACCGGCCGGGGGGGCGGTCACGAACGCGTCACTCGACCTTGAGCTCGCGCACGCGCGCGTCCTCGAACAGCCGCCCGAGCAGCCCCTCGAGCTGGCGCCGCCCGCCGCGGATGCGGTATGCCGCGGCCGGCCCGCTCGGGCCGCGCGCCAGCTCGAGCGGCGTCATGTGAAAGCCGGCGTCAGCCACGGCGGCCTCGATCCAGTCGAGCGTGTTCTCCGGCTCGAGCCCGACGTGGAGCGTCACGGTGGCCACGTCGGGCAGCACACGGTGCTCGATCCAGCCGATCACGGTGAGGGTGAGGAGGACGAACACGGTGGCGCCCACCGCGACCACGTACTGGCCGAGCCCCACGCTCATGCCGATGGCGGCCGCCACCCACAGGGTGGCCGCCGTGGTGAGGCCGACCACGTTGCCGCGGTGCACGAGGATCGTGCCCGCGCCGATGAAGCCGATTCCCGATACGATCTGGGCGGCGATGCGGGCCGGATCGGCGCGCACCAGGTCGTGGCTGCGCAGACCCGCTGCGAACAGGGAGGCCTCGGTGAACAGGGCCGCTCCCACCGTGATGAGCATCACCGTGCGCAGCCCCGCGGGCTTTCCGCGCATCTCGCGCTCGAGCCCCATGGCGGTGCCCAGCGCCAGGGCCAGCGCGAGCCGCCCCAGCGTGGGCGCCTCCAGCCAGGCGGGCAGCCCGGCGAGCCACTCCGGGCTCATGCGAGCCCCATGCGGCGGCGCGCCTCGGCGATGGTCCCCTGGGCCACCTCGCGGGCCCGGGCGGCCCCCGCCTCGAGGGCCGCGCGCACGCGCCCGGGATGCGCCGCCAGCTCGGCGGCCCGCTCGCGGATCGGGGCCAACCCGCCGGCCAGGTTGTCGGCCAACAGCCGCTTGCACTCGACGCACCCGATGGTGGCCGTCTGGCAGCGGATCTCGATGTCCTCCCGGTCGGCCGGGTCGGTGAAGAACTCGTGCAGCGCGAACACGTTGCACACGTGCGGATTGCCGGGATCGTCCTTGCGCACCCGGGCGGGGTCGGTCACGGCCGTGCGCACCGCCCCCCGGATCGTCTCCGGGCTTCCGAGGAGCGGGATGATGTTGTCCTTCGACTTGGACATCTTGGACACCCCGTCCAGGCCCAGCACCCGGTTGCCGCCGCCGATCAGGGCCTCCGGCTCCGGGAAGTACTCGCCGAAGCGTGCGTTCCAGCGGCGCGCGATCTCGCGCGTCAGCTCGAGGTGCTGGCGCTGGTCCTCCCCCACCGGGACCAGATCGGCGTGGTAGAGGAGGATGTCCGCCGCCTGCAGGATCGGGTAGTTGAGCAGTCCCGCGTTCACCGACTCGCGGCCACCCGACTTCTCCTTGAACTGCGTCATGCGGCCCAGGTCGCCGAGCGGCGTGACCGTGTTGAACAGCCAGGTGAGCTCGGTGTGCTCGGGCACGTGCGACTGGACGAAGATCGTGCAGCGCTCGGGATCGAGCCCGCTCGCGATGAGCGACGCCGCGAGATCGAAGACGCGTTCCGGCATGTCCTCGACCTCGTAATCCTGAGTGATCGCGTGCAGATCGACGATGCAGTAGAAGCAGTCGTACTCGTCGATCAGCTCCACCCAGCGCCGGATGGCGCCCAGGTAGTTGCCCAGGTGCGCTTCACCCGAGGGCTGGATGCCGCTGAACACTCGCTTGCGCTCGCCCATGATCCGCGTAGTATCGCCCGACGCCCCGATCTTCGCGACCCTGTCGAACGGGTCCGAAGTAGCGATCCCCCGACCCCGGCTCCGATCCGCCAGATCATGTCCCCGACCGATCCGCAGAGCCACGCCGCGCTGGACCGAGAGCTGCTCGACGTGGCCCGCGCCGCGGCGGCCGAGGCGGCGGCGCTCCAGCGCGCGCAGGCGGGCGCCCTGGCGCGCAGCGAGTGGACCGAGAAGGGCACCTCGGACTTCGTGACGGAGGTGGATCGGGAGTCCGAGCGCATCATCCTGCGCCACGTCCGGGCGCGCTTCCCCGATCACGAGGTGCTGGCCGAGGAGGGCACGGGGGAGGACGGGGGCGGAGCGGCCGAAGCCGGCACTTCAGACCGGGGGGAAGCGGGCGCCTCTGGCGAGGCGGCTGCCCCTGGCCAGCCGGGCGCCGGGGCCCCGCGGGCGCCGATCTGCTGGGTCATCGATCCGCTCGACGGGACCACGAACTGGCTCCACCGCTACCCGGAGTACGCCGTGTCGATCGCGGCGCTGGACGGCGAAGGACTGCGCGCGGCGCTCGTGCTCAACTCGGCGACCGGAGAGGAGTTCTCGGCCGCGCGCGGGGCCGGGGCCTCGCGCGACGGGAGCCCGATCCACGTCTCCGAGCTGACGGAGCTCCGGCTCGCCCTGTTGGGGACCGGCTTCCCGTTCAAGAAGCTCGAGCTCCTCCCCGGCTACCTCCGCGTCTTGGGGCGGATGCTCGAGCGGACGAGCGGTGTTCGGCGCGGCGGCGCGGCGGCGCTCGACTTGTGCGACGTGGCGTGCGGGCGCCTCGACGCGTTCTGGGAGCACTGGCTGATGCCGTGGGACGTGGCGGCCGGGGCCCTCATCGTGCGCGAGGCGGGGGGCACCTTCGGTCCCCTGCCGGAGAGCGACGATCCCCTCCTGGCCGGGCCGATCGAGGGCGGGCGACGGATCGACGAGGCGTTCCGGGGGCTGCGGCCGCTCCGCGACGCGGCGGGCGGCTTCATGGCCGGCAACGGACGGCTGGAGGGCGAAGTGGCCGCGGTGTGGCGGGCCGCGCTGGCGGAGGCGCCGGCACCCTGACGCGGGCCCCTGGCGCTCAGACGTGCGCGGCGAAGGCCTCCCAGGCTTTGCGCACGGCCTCGGCCAGCGGTTCGACGCCGAAGCGGATCGGGTCGGTGGCGGGCAGTCCGGTCTCGCGCTCGGCCCGCGCCACCGCTGCGCGCGCCTCCTCCTCGCCGATGTCGTAGGTGGTCACCGAGACGCCGATCACGCGGCCCGGCACGTCGGGCTGGGCCCAGGCGAGCGCGTCCTCGTAGCGCCGCACCACCTCGTCGAGCGGGGGGATCTTCACCCAGCTGTGATTGCCCCCGTAGATCGTGGGACGGCTGGGCATCCACCCCAGGATCATGACGTGGGGCAGGCTTCCGTGCAGGAGGCCGAGCGTGACGCCCGAGTACCCCGGGTGCATCAGCGACCCCTGCCCCTCGATGAGCACGATGTCCTTCCCCTCGGCCGCCTCCAGGGTGAGCCGCTCGGCCGCCCCCGCCACGAAGTCGGAGACCACGGCGTCGACCGCGATCCCGGTGCCGGCGAGCAGGATGCCGGTCTGGCCCGTGGCGCCGAACCCGACCTTCAGCCCGTCCGCCTCCAGGGCCCGCTGGAGCTCGAGCGACACCGTCATCTTCCCGACGTTGCAGTCGGTGCCCACCGTGAGGACGCGCATGGCGGAGGTGGCCTGCACCCGGCCCGCTCCCACCGGAAGCCGGGGCGGGGGCTTCCTCAGATCGACGATCCGCCGCCCGTGCGCGCGGGCCAGGTCGCGGATCTCGGGGTCGTCCGAGAGGAACGTGTGGAGCCCGCTCCAGAGGTCCAGTCCGGCCTCGAGCGCCTGCCGTAGGACGCGTCGCCAGGCCTCGGGCAGCGCCCCCCCCTGGGGGGCGATCCCGATGAGGAGGGCTTCGGGCCGGGGCGCGCGCGCCAACGCCTCGTCCAGGGTGGCCAGAATGGGGATCGCGCCGCCGAAGCCGATGACGTCGGACACGGTGCGTCCGGCGTACCGCGTGTCGAGGATCGAGCACACGCGGTCGGGGCAGTAGCGGATCGCCGAGGTGGCGGTCTTGGCGCTCTCGATGCCGAAGGCGCCCTCCGCGAGCACCGTGAAGCGCGGGGTCGCGAGACCCGTCACGATCGCACGCGCCTAACCCTCGGGGGGTGGAACGCCCGGCTCAAGCGCCCTCGGAGCGCTCCGCCTCCTCGGCCAACTCCGCCTCCTCGCCCTCGGCGTCCGCGTCGCCCGCGTCGCCCCCCGCGCCGTCCCCCGCCACGTCGACGAGCTCCGCCTCGGGGATCTCCTCCTCTCCCGACTCCAGGGCCTTGGGCTCCTCCTCCTCCCCGGAGGGCAGCAGCCCCATCTGGGCCTTGAGCGCCAGCAGCTTCTCCTCGACCGCCGCGTCGCCACCCGCCTCCAGCGCCTTGAACTCGTGGATCAGCGTGTCTCCCGACAGTTCCTCGGTGACCTCCGCGGTGGCGATGGCCTGACGCTCCGCGGTCTCGATCTTCTCGGCCATCTGGTCGAAGGCCCGGAAGGCGCTCCGGTCCTGCAGCCCCGCCATCGTGTCGTGGATGCGCTTCTGCGCCTCCGCCCGCTTCTGCTTGGCGATGAGGAGGTTCTTCTTTCGCTTGGCCTCCTCGATCTTGGCGTTGAGCTGGCGCAGGGAGTCCTTGAGCTTCTCGGTCTCCGTTCGGTGGCGCTGCCATTGCAGCTCGAGGTCGCCGGCGTGCTGCGCGTGCTCCTGCCCGCGCACCAGCGCCTGCTTGGCGAGGTCGTCACGGCCCTCGCGAATGGCCAGGCGGGCCCGCCGCTCCCACTCCGCGGCCTGTGACCTCTCTTCCTCGAACTGCGCCCTCAGCTTCCGCTCATCCGCGATCGCGACCGCGACTTCCTGCTTCGCCTGCGCGAGCTGGCGCCGCATGTCCTCGATGATCTGACTCAACATCTTCTCGGGGTTCTCGGCCCGAGCGATGAGGTCGTTGATGTTCGATCGAATCAGGCGGGAAAGACGGTCTAGGATGCCCATGTATCGGCCTTCATTCGTTCGGGATTTCCGCCGTCAGCTCGCTCCAGTGCGACGCGAGCGCCAGCGTCAGGCTCTCGAGGGATGCGCGAAACTCCGAAAAGTCGAGATTCTCCAGCTCGAGCGTGTCGCTGAGGATGACCCCGCCGTCCTCGAGCCCGTACGCGCCGTGCACGAGGTCGACCGCGTTCAGCTCGAGCAGCTTTCGGTACAGGGCCAGCTGGTCCTCGTCGTCGATCGGAAGATCGCATACGTCGGCTCGAAACAAGACGACGGGCGGCTGGTAGGTCACCACGATGCCGGGCCGATCGCGCGCCACCTGATCGGAGTGGTACACGAGCCAGATCCCCTCGCCGATCTCGCGATAGTCGGCCTCGGAGCGGATCAGATAGCTCTCTATGTCTTCTCGAGTCAGCATCAGTCCCTTCCCTCTGGCGGACCGGACGCGGTGCTCGTCCGGTGGTCCTCGGGCTCAGGAAGCGCCGTGCCGCGCGGCGAGGCCTCGAGGAGCCGCGTCAGAAACCGCTGCTCCTCCGTCAACCGTTCGACCCGGTCGGCGAGCTCCTCGACCTGCTCGCGCAGCTGCGACACTTCGCGCTCGCGCGCCGGATCCAGCGGCGGTGCCACGCCTCGTGCCTCGATCCACTTGGTCGCCACCTCGCCCAGCGTGACGAGGCCGATGATGACCGCGAAGATGACGAAAAAGCTCAAGACGCTCACCGCCGGCCGCTGTTCGGTCACGCGATTCGGTGCCGAACCACTTACGAACCGCTCCAGACCCGGGTTTCGGCCGCGCCCCGCCGGGGGTCGCCCGGTCCGGCAAGAGGCCGTCGTCCGACGCCCCGGGGCCGGCCAGTCAGCCGGGCGGCAAAGAGTAACGCGGAGGGGCTGAAAAAAAAAGAAAGCCCCGCGAGTAGCGGGGCTTTCTCCTCCCTGAGGCGGAGTACTTCTCGCCGGAGCG
>JBFIOX010000163.1:0-6232 GCA_041610455.1 Gemmatimonadota bacterium | reverse complement strand
GCCCAGTTCTCGAGCGGAGCGCCGATCACCAGGGCGGCGGTCCCCCGGTCGTCGGGCCCCGCCGGGCGGGCCGCGTGGCAGCGCCCGTCGTCGAGATCGAGCCACACGGCGCGCGTGCGGCTGCGGTCGCCCGCGGGCCACACGCGCAACATCACGGGACCGGACCAACGGGCCCCCTTGTCGGCGTACACCGGATCCTGGTTGATCTCGGCCCGCCACGCATCGAGCCACGCCTGTCCGAAGATCTCCACGCGGGGTCGGCTCAGGGGCTCGCGGGGAGGCTCAGCACCTGGCCCGCGTAGATTCGGCTGCCGCGCAGGTTGTTCGCGGTGCGCAGCTGCTCGACGGTGGTCCCGTGCCGCTCCGCGATGGTCCACAGCGAGTCGCCGTTCCGGACCCGGTAGGTCGTCGTGGCCACCGTCCCGCCGAGCGACTTCACGTACGCCGCGTACTGCCTCGGGAACACGGCCACGTGGTAGTGCGGCGGCCGCCGCTCGCGGACGGCGTCCAGCACGCCGCGGCCCTCGAGCTGAGTGAGCACGCGCTCGAGCCAGGCGCGGCACGCCCGCTTGCCGCTGCGTCGCAGATCGACGGCCATGCCGGTCGGGTGGACCGAGCGGGGCGATGCGTTCCGCGGCTGACGGGTGCTGGGTCGGGTGAGGCTCGTCACGACCAGCTGCTCGCCGCACGCGGCGCGGTACTGTCGGCCGAGGCGCGAGAGGAAGAGCGCGACCTCGGGCCGCGTGTAGGGGAATGGCAGCGTCTTGACCCGGTAGTCGCGATTGCTGCGCACGGGAACCAGGTAGCCCGCGTCGACGAACCGTCTGACCTGGGCCGAGGTGCCGATGTAGGTAAAGTCGTGCTCCGCGGCCATGCGGTTCTGCAGATCGAGCGAGAGCTTGGAGCCCTGCAGGCTCTGGCCCGCCGCGGGGACGGCCAGAGCCAGGATGCAGGCCGCCGCCACCCCGGCGGTCGACCATGTAGCTGTCACGGTCCGAGCCATTCCGACGACCTCCTCCTCCCGACGCCCCACCCCACACCCGGCGACACGCGCCCGATCGGGCCCTCGGGGCGCCTTCCCGCCAGACACCCGCGCGCGCCGTCTGTTCCCCCGACAGCGAAGGGCGCCGACCCCCGGCCGGCGCCCTCGCGAAAAGGTAATACAGGGTCGCGGGATGCGGGACTCCTCGCCCTCCAGGCGAGCCGATCCCTCCTTTACGGTGTGTTGCGCCCTCCGTTGGTCCAGCGCCCAGCCCCTGGCTCGGCGATCGGCCCGTCCGCACCTTGCCGAGAGCCGATGATCCTCCCTACCGCCGGCCCGAGCGAGGCTGAAGATGGACACCGTCGCGACACCGCGCCCGCGCTCCGGAAGCGCGCTCGAAGAGATCCACCACTTCATCGGCGGCGATGCAGCCCGCGGGAGCTCGGGCCGCACCGCACCGGTGTTCGATCCGGCCACCGGACGCCAGACGGCGGCGGTCAACCTCGCCGACGCCGCCGAGGTCGATCGCGCCGTGGAGGCGGCGCGTGACGCCTTCGACGAGTGGCGCGACACGAGCATCGCGGCGCGCACGAAGCTCATGTTCAGGTTCCGCGAGTTGGTGGAGCGAAACGCGGCCGAGATCGCGCGGCGGGTGACCGCCGAGCACGGCAAGGTGGCCAGCGATGCCAGGGGCGAGGTGGCGCGCGGGCTCGAGAACGTGGAATACGCCTGCGGCCTGGCCGAGCACCTCAAGGGGACCTACAGCGAGCGCGCCTCGACGGGAGTGGACGTCTACACCGTCCGTCGTCCGCTGGGCGTCGTCGCGGGCATCACGCCGTTCAACTTCCCGGTCATGGTGCCCCTGTGGATGCTGCCCAACGCGATCGCCTGCGGCAACACGTTCGTCCTCAAGCCCTCGGAGCGAGACCCTTCCGCCCCGGCATTCCTCGTCGAGCTCTTCCACGAGGCCGGGTTTCCGCCCGGCGTGCTGAATCTCGTGCACGGAGACCGCGTCGCGGTCGACCGACTGCTCGAGCACCCAGACATCCGGGCCGTGAGCTTCGTGGGATCGACACCGGTGGCCCGCCACGTGTACGAGACGGCTTCGGCGCACGGGAAGCGCGTCCAGGCGCTGGGGGGCGCGAAGAACCACATGGTCGTCCTGCCCGACGCCGACGTCGATCTGGCCGCCGATTCGGCCGTGTCCGCCGCGTACGGCTCCGCGGGGGAGCGTTGCATGGCCATCTCGGTCGCCGTCGCGGTCGGCGAGGTGGCGGACCCGCTGGTCGAGGCCATCCGCGCGCGCCTGGGGGACCTCACGATCGGGCCCGGGACGGATCCGGAATCCGAGATGGGCCCCCTCGTCACCGCCGAGCACCGCGACCGCGTGGCGCGCTACATCGAAGCCGGGGAGGAGGAGGGCGCCACCGTGGTGGTGGATGGTCGCGCCGTCCGGTTCGACAGGGAGGGATTCTTCCTCGGCGTGACGCTGCTCGACCACGTCACGCCCGACATGACGGTCTACACCGACGAGATCTTCGGACCGGTCCTGTGCGTCGTGCGGGTCGACTCGTACCACGAAGCGGTCGACCTGCTGCGCGACAACCCGTGGGGCAACGGGGCGGCCGTCTTCACGCGCGACGGGGGCGCGGCGAGGCGCTTCCAGGAAGACGCGGACGCCGGCATGGTGGGGATCAACGTTCCCATCCCGGTCCCGGTCGGATACCACTCCTTCGGCGGCTGGAAGGACTCCTCGTTCGGGGCGCACGCCATCTACGGCCCCGAGGGAATCCACTTCTACACCAGGCCGAAGGTCGTGACGGCGCGCTGGCCCGACCCCTCGGCTGGCGGCGTGGATCTGGGCTTCCCCCGCAATCGCTGACGGGACCGGCCGCGGGAGCGACTCCGACGCCGGACGAGCGGCCGTCCCCCACGCGACCGGCCGCGGTCAGGCGTCGACGCGCGGCGCGCCGGGGTTCCCCGGGGCCGGCCGAACCGGCCCCGGACCCTGGAAGCCTACGGCCCGCCGAGCCTCCGGATGCGCTCCTCGAGCGGCGGGTGCGTGCTGAGCAGCCGCCCGAGCTGTCCGCCGCGGATGCCGAACGCCGTCAGATTCTCGGGTAGCTGCGAGGGAGCGTCGCCGATCGACCGCAGCCGGTCGAGCGCCGCGGCCATCGCGGGGGCGCCGGCCAGACCCGCTCCTCCCGCGTCGGCGCGGAACTCCCGCCGGCGCGAGAACCAGGCCACGACCATGCTGGCCAGGACGCCGAACGCCATCTGGAGCGCCATGTAGATCAGGAAGCGGCCCCGATCGAACTGGCTCGCGATGATACGCGAGATGAAGAGCACGAACGTGTTGAGGACCCCCTGGATCAGGGTGAGGGTGACCATGTCGCCGTTGGCGACGTGGGAGACCTCGTGACCCAGGACGGCCTCGACCTCGCGCTTGTTCATCGTGCCGAGCAGGCCGGCGCTCACCGCCACGAGCGCCTTGTTGCGGAACATGCCCGTGGCGAACGCGTTCGGCTCCTTCGCCGGAAAGATCGCCACCTCGGGCATGCCGATGCGGGCCTGTTGGGCCTGCCGTCGGACCGTCTCGACCAGCCAGGCCTCGATGTCGTTGGCGGGCGTCTCGATCACGCGGGCCCCGGTCGAGCGCTTCGCCATCCATTTCGAGATGGCCAGGGAGAAGATCGACCCGCCGAACCCGAACAGGGCGCACCACACCAAGAGCTGGACGTAGGGCGCGTCGGGCGGAATCACGCCGAGCGCGGTGAGCACCGCCATCGCCACGGCCGCCATGGCCAGGACGGCGATGTTCGTGATCAGGTAGAGCAAGACTCTCATGTTTCAGCCGACTCCTTCGCTGGTCGTACTCCCATGTTCCAGATCTCCGGCCCCGCGAGGGGCGAGGCCGGACCCCGGTCGCTCCAATATACCCGATTCCGGGCCGACGGTGTCATCCGCCGCGGGCCGACCCCTCTCAAAGGCCGCCGGCACGACGGCACGGACCGCGACCCGGCCGTCCGGCCTGGGCGGCCCGTTGACACCCCCCGCGACGCCGACTAGAAGTCGAGCGGCCCTTCCCCGCGTGCAGCGGCCGTCGCGGCAGGGGGGCCCGCCGACCCCGCCGCGATGACGGATGCGGGGCACCACTCCCTTCTGACACCGAAAGGCGCCCGTGAGCCACAAGCCGGGACTGGGGCTGTGGACGTGCACCGCCCTCGTCGTAGGGAACATGATCGGGTCGGGGGTCTTCCTACTCCCCGCCTCGCTGGCTCCGTTAGGCGGGATCAGCATCATCGGGTGGCTCGTGAGCGCAGGGGGCGCCCTCTGTCTGGCCCTCGTGTTCGCCCGGCTGAGCGCCCGCCTGCCCCGCGTCGGCGGGCCGTACGCCTTCGCGCGTGAGGGGTTCGGCGACTTCGCGGGGTTCTGGGTCGCGTGGTCCTACACGATCTCGGTGTGGACGACCAACGCGGCGCTGGCGGTGGCCTTCGTCAGCTATTCGACGGTGTTCTGGCCCGCGCTGGGCACGTCCCCGGCGACCGCGGCCGCGATCGCGCTGCTCGCCCTGTGGTCCCTCACCCTGGTCAACGCCTACGGCGTGCGGCAGGCGGGGCAGGTCCAGCTCGTCACCACGGTGCTCAAGCTGCTCCCGCTGGTGGCCATCGGTGCCTTCGGCTTCTTCTACTTCGAAGGCGCCCACTTCCGCCCGTTCAACCCGTCGGGCGCGAGCCCCATGGGCGCCGTCACCGCGACGGTGACGTTGACGCTGTGGGCCTTCCTGGGGCTCGAGAGCGGCACCATCCCGGCGGGCGACGTGCGGGACGCGCCGCGCACCATCCCGCGGGCGACGATGCTCGGGACCGTGCTCGCCGCGATCGTCTACATCGTCTGCACGGTGGCGGTGATGGGGATCATCGCCCCGGCCGACCTGGCGACCTCCACGGCGCCCTTCGCGGACGCGGCCGGCTCCATCTGGGGTGCCTGGGGGCGCTGGGTGATCGGCGCCGGAGCGGCGATCTCTTGCTTCGGCGCGCTCAACGGGTGGATCCTCGTGGCCGGGCAAATGCCCCGCGCCGCGGCCCTGGACGGGCTCCTGCCGGCGCGCTTCGAGCGGCTGGGGCCGCGGGGCACGCCGGTGTTCGGCCTCCTCTTCTCGAGCGTCGTGGCCACCGTGCTGATCGGCATGAACTACACGCGGGGCCTCGTGCAGGCCTTCACCTTCCTCATTCTGCTGGCCACCCTGGCGACCCTCGTCGCCTACGTCTTCTCGAGCATGACGGGCCTCGTGCTCGCGCTCCGTGAGCGCGCGATGCCGGACGGCGGCGCGCGGGGCAGCGTCGGTCGGGCGGCGCTCGCGGTCCTGGCCTTCGGCTTCTCCATGTGGGCCATCGCGGGCGCGGGCCAGGACACCGTGTTCTGGGGCTTCATGCTGTTGGTGGCGGGGCTCCCCGTGTACGTGGCCATGCGCTGGCGGGGGCCTCGCCGCGAGGGTGGCGCCGGTGGGTGAGGTGGCGGTGGCGCCGCGCTTCGGCGTGACGAGCATGGTGACACGGCTGCGGCGCGTCGCCATGCGGCGGCCCGGACCCGCCCTGTTCGACGCGGATCCGGTGCGCTGGCACTACGCCGGACCCCTCGATCCCGACCGGATCACGAGGCAGTACGACGCGTTCGCGGCCCTCGTCGACGGGAGCGGGGTCGACATCGAGTGGCTCCCCGCCACGGCGGACGGGCTGGCCGACGCCGTGTTCGCGCACGACCCGTCGTTCGTGACGGGCGAGGGGGCGGTGCTCCTGCGCCCGGGCAAGGCGCTGCGGCGACCTGAGGTCGAGCTCCACCGGGCGCTGTACGACGGCATCGGGGTGCCGGTGATCGGAGCCATCGAGCCGCCCGGGGTGGCCGAGGGGGGCGACTGCGTGTGGCTCGACGAGCACACCCTGGCGGTGGGGCGCGGCTTCCGCACCAACCAGTCGGGCATCGAGCAGCTGCGCACCTTCCTCGAGCCCGGTGGGGTCACGATCGAGGCGTTCGATTTGCCCGTGTGGGAGGGCGAGTCGGCCTGCCTGCATCTCATGTCGCTCGTGAGCCCGCTCGATCGCGACCTCGCCCTCGTGCACCGGCCGCTCCTGCCGGTCGCCTTCTACGGGCGCCTGCGCGATCTGGGCGTCGAATGCCTCGAGGCTCCCGAGGAGGAGTTCGCGTCCTCCCGGGGCCTCAGCCTCACCGTGCTCGCCCTGGGGCCGCGCG
>JBFIOX010000162.1:0-6244 GCA_041610455.1 Gemmatimonadota bacterium | reverse complement strand
TCCCCCTCGGCGCATCCGGGGCCGGGGGGGGGGCTCCTCGTACGGTCCCCCGCCGCCGCATCGCGCCCGGGCGCTAGGCGTCGCGGGCGCTCTCGCTACGATACCAGGCCCAGAACAGGATGCCAGCCGCGGTCCACAGGACGGCCGCGCCGCCCAGCCGCATGATCAGACCGGCCACGCGCTGATCGTCCTCCGCCGAGAGGGGGCCGACGGGCGGCGCCAGCTCGTAGGTCGCGTAGAACGGTACCTCCGCGAAGGTGAGAAACACGTAGGGAAGCGTCATCAGGACCATGCTGGCGATGAGGTAGCCGATGCGGACGCCGTGTGGGAAACGTGGCCTCGCCGGTACCGGGCTGACGACCGGCCACCAGAAGAGTGTCCCGCCGAGGAGCCAGGCGACGTCGATCGCGAACGAGCCGGCCTGCGAGCGCATCAGCGCGTCGACGAGGCCCGGCCAGTGAGTGGCCACGACGATGAGGTGGAACGCCAGCAGGGCGACCACCGGCCGGGTGAGGAGCGCGAGCGCGCCGGCCCCGGCCGAGGCGCCCAGGCGCTCCAGCGCGGCCCGCGGGAGGGCCCTTATGAGGAGCGGAGGCGCGATGAGCGCGATGAGCAGGAACTGCACCATGTGCACGGAAGCGAGATATCCGGCCCCGAGCGCGCCCACGGGCCAGTCGAGCGAGATCCACAGCGTGAGGAGGCCGAGCGCCGCGAATAGCCGCTGGTGCCGCGCCGGCGCGTGGCGGCGGTAGATGTTCCAGTACGCGAAGCCCAGCGTCCCGATGAACAGCCACACGCCGGGGTAGGGTTGCCACGACCAGGACCAGGGGACGCCTCGTGCGGCGCACCACCACTGCAAGGGTTAACGGCCGTTCGCGGGCGCCGGAACGTCCGGCGAAGGCGCGGCGCGTAGGGCGTCGAGCAGCAGCGGCAGATCGTGCTTCCAGTCGGCCTGTCGTATCCCGCTCGGATAGGACGCCAGCAGGAAGCCGTCGGGTCCGATCGCGAGGACGGGCGTGGCGTGGCCCACGAGGTATCCGTCCTCCGGCCCGGCGGGGTCCCGGGCCGCCGGGGGCAGACCCAGCGCCGCGAGAATCTCGTTGACGCGGGCCAGGTCGCCGCGCAGGCCCACGAAGCCGGGATCGAAGCGATCCAGCCAGACCCGCAGCCGCTCGGGCGTGTCCCGCTCGGGGTCGGTCGTCACGAAGACGACGCGCGTCCGCCGCCGGTCGGCGTAGGGCAGATCCTCCAGCGCCGCATCCAGCACGGCCATCTGCACGGGGCAGATGTCGGGACAATGCGTGTATCCGAAGAACAGGAAGGACACCCGATCGGCCGTCTCGGCGCGGAAGGCGAAGGGCCGCCCGTCGGTGTCCTCGAGCGTGAAGGCGGGCACGAGGAGCGGCGCCTCGGGCGCCCGGCCGCGCAACCCGGCCGCCCCCTCGGAGCGGTCGATACCGTCGCCGGCCCCCGCGCAGGCGATCCCGGCGCCGCAGGCGAGGGCCACCGCGGCCGCCCGGGCGACGGTTGCGAGATCCTTCGAAGTCGGCGCGCCGGATCGCATCATCCCAACACCGTATTGATCACCACCAGGATCGCTCCGATGATGCCCCCCAGCACGTACCCCAGGCGGACGATAAGATCCAACTCCCGCTGACTGATCTCGCGCACCAGGCGTTCCAACTGCTGCAGGGGGAAGCTCTCGATCTTGTCCGAGATGCGGTCGGAGATGTTGATCCGCTCGGCGACCTCGGGCACCTGGCGGGCGACCCAGTCCCACGTCCTCGGACCGAGCGTGTCCGCCAGCCGCAGCGCCGCGTCCTCGCGGAGGAACCGGTCGAGCCGGCCGATCGGGGTGGTGAGAATACGATCGGCCACGGGCTCGGCGATCGAATCGAAAAGGGCGCGCCCGGGCTCGGAGTCGAGGCCTACGGCGAGCCAGCTCCCGATCCGGTCGGCGGGGACGATCCGCAGCACGTCGGCCCAGCGGCGCTCGCTCACCCGCCCCAACATGCCCTCGAGCTGATCCAACAGGAACTCCCGAGAGCCGGGGTCCCGCGCGGCCCGAACCACCCATTCGGCGACCGAGTCGAGCGCGCTCTGGACCTGAGGATCCTGCACCTGCCCGACCACACGGGTCGTGGGCCGCCGCAGGAACTCCACGATCCCATCGTTGACGTTCTTGGCCATGGCCGACTGGACATCCGGCTCGCGCAGCACTTCGCCGAGCCGGTCCGCGCCCTCCGCCTCGAGCGTCTCCAGCACCTTGGTCACCGTGTCCTGGGTCACGATCAGCTTGGCGACCACCCGCTGGTGGAACCTGAGGTCGTTCATGAAACGATCGAGCAGCTCGCGAATCAGGCGCTCGACCCGGGCGCGCGTCTTGTCGTCCTCGAGCAGGCGTCCGAGCCGCTCCATGGCCACCGGCAGATAGTCCTGGATGGCGTGCTCGAGCGTGGCCACGAGTCCGACCGGGATCAGCTCTTCGAGCGTGCGCCCCGGGCGCAGGACGTGGTGCGCCGCCTGATCGAGCTGATGGCGCACGGTCCGGTCGAACGCCTCGGACTCGACGAGGCGCGCGAGCCAGCTCTCGACTGCCTCGCGCACGGCCAGCAGGCGTTCGCCTTCCAGAGAGTGGGACAGGGGCTCGTGCCCCAGCGCCTCGCGCACCGACACGAGCAGCCGCTCCGCCTCGTCCCCGAACTCGGGAGAGCGGAGCGCCCCCACCAGGAGCTCCCGTCCCTCCTCGAGCAGGCGCAGCAGCAGGGTGCGGACCTCCGTGAGGGCCGGTTCGGGCAGGAGAGCCGCCACCGAAGGCTGATCGCCCGCGCTCAGCTCGACGGCCAGCTCCCGCAGCCGCTCCTGAAACGCCTCTTCGAGGTCCTGTAGCTCGGAGGCGATGTCGCCGGGCGTCAGGAGCGTGCCGCCCACGACGCCCCCGATCGAGCTCGCCAGGCGCTTCTGATTCTTGGGCACCGCGCCCTGGAGCCACTCCACCCGACGGCCCAGGAGCTTGGGCGGCGTGTAGGGGTGGAACAGCATCCACACGGCGATGCGATTGGTGACGCCGCCCGCGAGCGCGCCGAACGCGACCGTGATCAGCGCACGGACCCAATCCACCTGGAGGTCGATCACGGAAACGGGAGCGACACGCTGAGGCCGACGAAGCGGAACACCTCCTCGTCCGCGACCAGTTCACACTCGATGCGAAGGGCCGGCGCCCCCGGCATGGGGGGATCCGCGCGAGGGCGAATGGTGCCGCGCAGGTCGGTATCGGGGATCTCGAACCGCCACCCGACGATGATCGCGTCTCCGCCCGAGCTCTCCAGGGGCTCGAACACTACGTCGCTCCAGGACGATTCCGAGCCGTGCAGCCACGCGTGCGCGACCGCGGGCTCGCCCGGGGAATCGGCCTGGAGGACCAGCCCGTTGCCGTCCTCGTCGGTGAGCACGAACGCGTGTGACGCCCCGTCCACCTCGGGCATGGCGAGCGCCCGCGCGGCGCGTCGGAAGAAGAGCACGCCCGGCACGGTGTCCCCGCCGGCGCGCAGGGCCCCGAGCGCCAGCGACTCGCGCTGGCCGGTGGGACCGCTCCACACCGACACCTCTTCTCCCGCCTCGATGCGGACGGCCTCCGGCGGCCCCGGCCCGACTCCGGATCCGGCGAAGACGAGCCCGATCAGGCCTCCGGCGTCGCCCACGCGCAGCGTCATCCCGCCGGAGGGCAGGATACGCCACCCGGCGCGCGGAACCGGCAGCGTATCCCGCACCGCGAGCAGCCGGTCCCATTCGCTCGCTCGCGCCAGCCAGGCCCCGTAGCTCCGCACCAGAAAGGTGGCGCCCACGGTCTGGTCGAAGGTCGCGACAAAGGTGCTTCCGTCGGTTCCTGCGAAGAGGAGATGGGTGAGATACCGCGCCGGCACCGGCGGCGAGGCCTCTTCGCCGGCCGCCTCGCCGGCCGCCGCCGGATCCGGGTCGGGGGCCGAGCCCGAGCATGCGGCGGCGACGACCCAGCTCGCGAGGGCGAACGAAGGGAGCCGATGGGCGGCTGCTCGCCGGAAGGCCATCAGGTCAGGGTCGCCCCATCCTCGGCCGTGGCGCCCCGCGCGCCCACGCTTCCCGTGCGCCGACGTCTGTCGACCAGCCGTGCGGAGGGGCCGAGCGCGGCGTCCAGGCGGGCCAGCAGACGCTCGACCCGACGCCGGTTGACGCCGAGATCGCCCCGCCCACGGCGCGACTTGGAGCGCATGTCGACCAGCGTGAGTCCGTTGGCGTCCAGCGCGACCCAGATGGTCAGGTCGTCCACGAAGCGAAATCCGAGCGTGGTGCACTCGACCGTGATCAGCCCGAGTCCTTCGTCCCGATGCAGCAGCTTCCAGCGGCGGTGTCGCTCCACTTCGAGCAGGATCTCGTCCCACACCCGAGCGAAGGGCACGGCGTACACGCGCCCGGAGGGTCCGTCCGGACCGCGGGTGTCCGCGACGTTCACGTGCGACCAACGATGCAGCTTTTCGCGCAGCGACTCGGCTGGCGGCGGGACGCTCACGGCAGGACGTGGACGCACGGGATGACGTCGCGCTCGGTTGACCGCCTCGGGCGCCGCGGGGTACGTTGCGCCGCGACCGGGCCCGATCCGCCCGGGCCCCGTTCCTCCGCTTCCGTGACCGATCTCCGAGCAGACAGACGGCTGAACATGCAGGCCATAATACCGTTGGCGGGGAAGGGTACAAGAGTCCGTCCCCACACCCACTCGCGCCCCAAGCCGTTGCTTCGGGTCGCCAATCGTCCCGTCCTCTCCTACGTCGTGGAGCAGCTGCAAGAGCTGGGCGTCGAGGAGATGATCTGCATCACGGGACACCTCGCTCCACAGATCGAGGCGTTCCTGGCCGAGCACTATCCCGATCTCCCGGTGCGTTACGTGGAACAGGTGGAGCAGCGGGGCACGGCGGACGCGATCGCGCTGGCGCAGCCCTTCGTCCGCGGTCCCGTGCTCATCGTCTTCGTGGACACTCTGTTCGAGGCCGATTTCGGGCTGATCGCGGCCCGCCCCGACGACGCCGGGATCATCTGGGCCAAGGAAGTCGAGGACTACCAGCGGTACGGCGTCGTCGTCACCGACGACGAAGGCTACATGGTGCGCATCATCGAGAAGCCACGAGAGCCGATCTCCCGGCTGGCCAACATCGGGGTCTACTACGTGCGCGACCACGCGCTGATGTTCGAAGGGGTCCGACACGTCCTCGGCCAGGATCCGAACCTCGGCGAGTACTTCCTCACCGATGCGTTCCAGTACATGATCGACCACGGCGCCAAGCTCTATACGGCCGAAGTCGGCGGTTGGTTCGACTGCGGGAAGCCGGAGACCATGTTGGAAACGAACCTGGCCATGCTCGAGCGGGGACACGGCGGTGGCGAGCCGGCGGGCACGGCGAGGGTGGAGGGTCCCGTGGCCATCGCGCCGGACGTGCGGCTGGAGGACTCCGCGCTGGGGTCGAACGTGAGCGTGGCCGAGGGTGCCCGCGTGACTCGCTCGCGCTTGCGAAACGCGATCGTGGGAGCTTCGACGGTGATCGAAGACTGCGACCTGTGGGACTCGCTCGTCGGGGATCACGTCGTGCTCAAGGGAGTACGTGGCAGCGTCAATATCGGCGACCACTCGGAGGTCCACGGGGAGGTCGGCTGACCCGGGAGGGGTCGGGAGTGAATCGAGACGAGCTGATCTACGACTGGAACGGCCTGCCCGGCTGCTTCGACTACCGAACCGTCTCGGTCGAGCTCGACGACGAGACACTGCGAGACGGGCTGCAGAATCCGTCGGTCAAGGACCCGCCGATCGGCAAGAAGCTGGAGCTGCTCCACCTGATGGTGGATCTCGGCATCCATGCGGCCGACATCGGGCTGCCGGGCGCGGGCCCTCGCGCCTACGAGGCCGTCCTCGCCCTGGCGCGCGAGATCGCCGACCAGGCTCTCCCCATTGCCGCCAACTGCGCCGCTCGCACCGTCAAGGCCGACATAGAGCCCATCGCCCGCGTGCAGCAGGCCACGGGACTCCCCATGGAGGTGGGGGCGTTCATCGGCAGCTCGCCGATTCGCCAGTATGCCGAGGGATGGGACGTCGACAAGATCCTCGCCGCCACGCGCGAGGCCGTCTCGTTCGCGGTGTCAGAGGGTCTGGACGTCATGTACGTGACCGAAGACACTACCCGATCGCGTCCGGAAGCGCTTCGGACGCTGTATGCGGCGG
>JBFIOX010000161.1:0-6263 GCA_041610455.1 Gemmatimonadota bacterium | reverse complement strand
GGCGCGCGGCGCCACCCCCAGGAGCCGGTCGGCGTGCGCGTCCGCTTCGGCCCGCGCCTGATCGACTCCGAAGCCGCAGGGCATCACGACCAGCACGTCCGGATCCGATCCTTCGAGCGCGACCCACTCCAGCTGACGCGAGGGGGCTCCGGCCTCTCCGGCCAGGTTTCGCCCACCCGCCCGGGTCACCATTTCGGGCACCCAATGTCCCGGCGCGAACGGCGGATCGAGCCACTCGACGGCCAGAACGCGGGGGGGTGTCGCCCCGTCCACCGCCGCGCGGACCGCCTCCAACCGGCGGCGCAGCTCGCCCACGCCGGTGCGGGCCGCCTCGACCGCGCCCGCGGCGCGCCCGACCTCCTCGATGGAGCCCAGGATCTGCTCGATCGTGTGCGCGTCGAGCGAGACGATGTCCGCGCCGAGTCCACGCGCCTCCACGACCGAGCGCACGCCGGCGGTGGGCACGGCGCACACCTCGCACACCGCCTGCGCGAGAATGAGATCGGGCTCGAGCGAGGCCAACAGGGCGTCGTCGATCTCGTACACGCTCCCGTGGTCCCGCATGGCGGCGCGGACCGCCGCGTCGATCTGCCCGCTGTCGAGGCCTCGGGGGTCGAAGCGCGGCCGGCTGACCCGTGGGAGGTGGAGCAGGTGCGGGGGGAAGTCGCACTCGTGCGAGATCCCGACCAGGCGGTCGTCCAGCCCGAGGTGGCTGACGATCTCTGTGGCGGAGGCCAGCGTGGAGACGATGCGCAAGGGGGCTCGTGCCCGGCCGGAACGGACCCGACGTCCGCTCAGTACCTCGGCATCTCGGGGTCGACCTGCTCGCCCCACGCCGAGATTCCGCCCGCCAGGTTCATCGCGTTCTCGTACCCCATCATGCGCAGGTAGGCGACCGCGTTGGCGCCCCTCGCCCCGGAGTGGCAGTGGATGATGAGCGGCACCTCGCGATCGAAGCTCTCGAGCGCCTGGGGAAGCATCGACAGCGGCACCAGCCGCGCGCCCGCGTCGGCGAGATTACAGATGTCCCATTCGTAGTCTTCCCGGACGTCGATGAGCTGGAACGCCTCGCCCGCGTCGAGCCGACGCTTGAGCTCGGTCACTTCGATCTCTGGACACGGCAAGGCTTCCTCCGGCTCCGGGGGTTCGGTCGCCGCGCCGGCACGGGCGCCGCAAAAATCCTCGTAATCGATCAGCTCGGTGACCGTCGGGTCCGCTCCGCACACAGCGCAGTCGGGATCGGGCGGGATGTTCAAGGTCCGGAACTGCATGCGCAAGGCGTCGATGAGGACCAGACGCCCGGCCAGCGAGTCGCCGATTCCGAGCAGCCATTTGATCGTCTCGCTCGCCTGGATCGAGCCCACGATCCCCGGCAGCACCCCGAGCACGCCGGCCTCCGCGCAGCTAGGCACCAGACCGGGCGGCGGGGGCTCGCGGAACAGGCAGCGGTAGCACGGCCCCCCCGGCGTCGCGAACAGCGAGGCCTGCCCCTCGAAGCGGAGGATGGCGCCGTACGCGAAGGGGATCCCGAGCAGCACGCAGGCATCGTTGACGAGGTACCGCGTCGGGAAATTGTCGCTGCCGTCCACGACCATGTCCCAGCCCTCGAGGATGTCGAGGGCATTGGAGGCCTCGAGCCGCGTTTCGAAGGTGCGGATCTCCACGAGCGGATTGATCGCCTCGAGCCGCTCGCGCGCCGAGGCCAGCTTCGAGCGCCCCACCGACCCGGTGTCGTGCAGGATCTGTCGCTGCAGGTTGGACAGATCGACCGCGTCGTGGTCGACCAGGCCGAGGCGGCCCACCCCGGCCGCGGCCAGGTAGAGGGCGGCGGGAGAGCCGAGCCCGCCCGCCCCGATCACCAGCACCGACGCGGCCTTGAGCCGTCGCTGGCCCGCCGGGCCGACCTCCGGGATCGACAGGTGGCGTCCGTAGCGGACGAGCTCCGCACGGCTGAGGTCGGACCCCGGCGCCGCGGGGGCCGGAGCCGCCGCCTCCTGCGAGGGCGCGGGCCGGGTGGGACGAACCTGCTGCATGCGACTCCGTACCCCCTCCGAGCCCGGAAGGTCGTCGGCGCTCACACGTGGACCGCCACCGCATCCCTCAGGGCCTGGAAACTGGCCGCGATGCCCCCCGGGCGACGGAACACCGACGAGCCGGCGACGAACACGCTGGCCCCGGCCGCCGCCGCCAACGGGGCCGTCTGGGGGTCGATCCCCCCATCGACCTGGATCGGGGGCGGCGTCAGGCCCGCCTCCTGCGCCATTCGCCGCACGGTGGCCACCTTGGGCACGGCCGCTCGAATGAACTTCTGACCGCCGAACCCCGGGTTCACCGTCATGACCAGCACCAGGTCCACGTACCCCAGGACTTCGGACAGCACCTCGGGCGGGGTGGCCGGATTGATCGCGACGCCCGCGTGGCACCCCACTTCGCGGATGCGGTGCAGATCACGGTGCAGGTGCGTGGAAGCCTCCTGGTGAATGGTGATGAGATCCGCCCCGGCCTCGGCGAACGGTTCGATGAACGCCTCCGGGTTGTCGATCATCAGGTGGACGTCGAGGTAGGCATCGGTGACCGGGCGCAGCGATTTGAGCACCGGGAGGCCGATGCTGATGTTGGGGACGTAGTGTCCGTCCATGACGTCGACCTGGAACCAGCCGGCACCGGCCGTCTCGGCCTCGGCGACCTGCTCGCCCAGCCGGGTGTAGTCGGCGGCCAGAATGGAGGGGGCGATGACCGGCCCCCCGGGCATGTCCCGTCCGCCATGCGAGTGCGACACCTTGCTGCCTCTCGTCTTCTGGTTGATCCACGGTCGCTCGCCGCGCGTCCCTCCGATACTACGACACGTCGCTACAGGAGCCCCAGTCGCTCCCCGACCTTCTTCAACGCGGCCAGCGCCGCGTCGAGGTGCCGACGCTCGTGCCCGGCCGATATCTGGCACCGGATGCGTGCCTCCCCGCGGGGCACCACCGGGTACCCGAAGCCGATCACGAACACGCCCTCGTCGAGCAGCTCGCGGCTCAATCGGATCGCGTCGGCGGTCTCGCCGATGATCACCGGCACGATGGGGGTCTCGCCCTCGATCGGCTTGTAGCCCAACTCCTGGAGCCCTTCCCGGAAGTACGCCGTGTTGTCGCGCAGCACACCCACCAGCTCCGGATGCGCCTCGAGGTGGTCGATCGCGGCGAGCGCCCCGCAGCAGGAATGTGGCGGCATGGCGTTGGTGAACAGCTGCGTTCGCGACTGCTGCACCAGATAGTCGATGACCGCGTCCGAGCTGGCGGTGAAGCCCCCCGCCATGCCCCCCAGGGCCTTGCCCAGCGTGGAGGTGATGATGTCGACTTCGCCGTGCATTCCGAAGTGCTCGGGAGTGCCGCGACCCGTGTCGCCCAATACGCCCGTGGCGTGGGAGTCGTCGACGACCAGGATGGCATCGTGCCGATCGCACAGCTCCCGAATCTCGGGAAGCGGCGCGATCTCTCCCTCCATGGAGAAGATCCCATCGGTGACCACCATGCGGTGGCGGGCCTCGCGCGAGGACTCCAACGCCTCGCGCAGCGAGCCCATGTCCATGTGCTCGTAGATCTTCCGCTGCGCCTTGCACAGCCGGATGCCGTCGATGATCGAGGCGTGGTTCAGCCGGTCCGAGATGAGGACGTCATCCGGGCTCAGGAGCGGGGCGAAGAGCCCCTCGTTCGCGTTCCACGCCGACGTATACGTGAGCGCAGCCGGGACCTCCAGGAAATCGGCGATCCTCGCCTCCAGATCGCGGTGGATGTCGAACGTTCCGCAGATGAAGCGTACCGAGGAGGTGCCGGCCCCGTAGCGGTCGGTGCCGTCCTTCACGGCCTGCATGACCGAAGGCTCGTCGCACAGGCCGAGGTAGTTGTTGGAGCACAGGTTGATCGTCTCGCCGTAGCCCTCGATGCTCACGACCGCGCTCTGACGGCCCAGGATGTGGAGGAGCTTCTTGTGCACCCCCCGCTCGCGCATCTCGTCCAGCTCGGATGCGAGCCGACGCTCCAGCCCTCGATTCACCAGCGCGCTCACCACATCGCTCTCCTCGTATAGCGTCATTGATCGGGCTCCGCTCTCCCGGTCGTCCTGTCGGCGTACCAGTCGTCCGCTCGGCGATCGGTCACCCAGGCCGTGTCCACCCGGATGTTGGGCCGGGATCCGTACCATCCGCAAAGGGTGAAACCGAGCAGGTGGCCCTCGACGTGGACCACGCGGTCGCTGTCCGCCGCGTTCCGCACCTCCTCCGGTGCCCCCGAGAGCGCGAACACGCGCTGGTTGCCGATCCACCCCGGCCCGAAAAGCCGGCAGCCCGCGATCTCCCGCACCGTCCCCTCACCGCGCGTGTACACGCGCGAGAACGCGCCCGAATCGGTGGCGACGAGGGCTCCGAGCGTCCTTCCGTCGGCCGAGCGGACGGCGTATCGCCCCGCCCGGGGAATGCGGATCGGGCGCGCCTCGTAGAAGCTGATGCGCTGGGGCGCACACACCGCACGGAAGGTGCTCCGCCGGGCCGCCAGAACGATGGTCGAGTCGGTAATGGCCAGGGTCGCCGTGTCGAGTCGTCCGCAGGCGGTGGTCGAGATCGGTCCCGCGAACTCGAAGGAGAACACCTCGCCGACGCGAACGCTCTCCGGGTGGGCGATCCAGGTGATGAGCGCGTCGCTGGGCGTCGGCTCGCCCGTCCGCCAGCACCCCAGCGAAACCCCCAGGGCCGCGATCAGTGCCACGGGGTGACTCGGGCGCGGGCGCTTCGCGGGAGTGGGGGGAGAAAGCTGCGCACCCGGGCCGCATCGACGCTCCCGCACCCCGGAGGTCCGTCTCGGCGCCACGCCGTCAGTCGAACGAGAGGACGACCTTGGCGGCCTCGCCCGCGGTCATGGCCGCGATCCCCTCCTCGAAGCGGTCGTACGGGAGCCGGTGCGTGATCACGGGGTCGATGTCGAGGAGCCCCGCCGCGAGGTAGTTCCGCATCTCGATCCAGTTCTCGTACATGAGGCGCCCGATGACGCCGTATACGTGGAGCCCCTTGAAGATCACGTCTCGCGCCAGGTTCAGCTCGACGGCCCCCTTGGGCAGCCCGAGCAGCCGCACGTGACCCCCGTTGCGACAGATGCGGAAGGCGGTGCGGATCCCATCGGGGTGCCCGCTCATCTCGCACACGACGTCCGAGCCGTAGCCCCGTGTGAGGTCCGCGACGGCCGCCTCCACGTCGTCTCGCGCGGGATCGAAGCACTCGTGGGCCCCCAGGCGCCCGGCCAGGGCGCGCCGGTCGGCGCTGGGCTCGAGGGCGATGACGGTGGCGGCGCCAGCGCTTCGCGCGATACCGACCGCGAAGAGCCCGATCGGCCCGCAGCCCACGATGGTCACGACGCGCCCCGCGACCTCGCTGTGCAGGACCGTGTGGAACGCGTTTCCGAGCGGATCGAACAGCGCCGCGTGATCGTCCGCGATCGATGGGGGGATCGGGATGATGTTGGTGTCCGGGATAGCCACGAACTCGGCGAACGCGCCGTCCCGATCGACGCCGATGATCTGAGTTTCGCGGCACACGTGCGACTGCCCGGTGCGGCACAGCTCGCAGTGTCCGCAGACGAGATGACCCTCCGCCGAGACCCGATCTCCGGCCTCCACGTTCTGGACCAGGTCGCCCGTCTCGACGACCTCTCCCATGAACTCGTGTCCCAGCACGAGCGGAGGCCGAATGCGGCTCTGCGACCAGTCGTCCCACTCGTAGATGTGGAGATCGGTGCCGCAGATCCCGGCCCGCCGCACGCGGATCAAGACCTCGTTGGGGCGGATCTCGGGTCGGGGCACTTCTTGAATCGTCAACCCGGGAGCCGCCTCGAGTTTGACGATCGCTTTCATGTTCGGGCCACGCTCGGTTCGAGGCGGCGCATAATGTGCCGGGGGTGCCGGAAGAGCGGCAAGCCGCGGAACACCGAAGACGAGCGACCCGTACCAAGAAGGGCGCGCCGGTGAGCGCCGGAGCGGCGCGAGGGGGCGAGGGGGCCCGAGTCGACGGGAGACCACGTGTGAAGGCCGACAGATCGCGGGACCAGATCCTGCCCGCTTCGGTGCGGAACGCGCGCCGTGACCGTGCGGCGTGGTGGGGCGGCATCGCGGTCTCCGTCCTGCTCCACGCGCTCGTCTTCGTGCTCTGGCAGGGCGACATCGCCCCGGCCGATGGGCGCGCGCCGGGTCGTCGCCCCCCGACGCTGGTCGCCGGGGGTGGGGCCCAGCGGGCC
>JBFIOX010000160.1:0-6383 GCA_041610455.1 Gemmatimonadota bacterium | reverse complement strand
CCGATCCTGACCCGGCAGGCTTTCGCTCCGGTCTGAGAGATGCATCAGCTCGCGGCGGCGAGCGGGGCTTGAAGCCCGAAGCCGTGTCGCAACGCGCTCGATGGGAGCTCGCAAGGTGAAGCTACACACCAAGATCGCCCTCGGCCTCGTCCTCGGTGCTCTCGCGGGCGGGCTGGCCAACGCGCTCTTCCCGGATGCGGGCTGGGTGCGGTGGATCGGGGACAACCTGGCCGGGCCGATCGGCCAGATCTTCCTCCGCATGCTCTTCATGACGGTCGTGCCGATCGTGTTCATCTCGATCACCCTGGGAGTGGCCGGGATCGGCGACCTGAAGACGTTGGGCCGGCTGGGCGGCCGCACCATGGGCTACTTCGCCTTGTCCACGCTGATCGCCGCGGTGATCGGCCTGACGCTCGTCAACACCATCCGGCCGGGCGGCGGGGTCGACGAAGCGACCCGTGACGCGCTCATGGCCACCTACTCCACCGACGCGGAGAACCTGACGACACCCGAGTTCGGGGTCTCCACGTTCGTGAACATCGTCCCGCGGAATCCGGTGACCGCCGCCGCGGACATGGACATGTTGGGCCTCATCTTCTTCTCGCTCGTCCTCGGGGCCGCCCTCACGATGATCCCCAAGGAGCGCTCCGAGCCGGTGGTGAGGGTGCTCGAAGGCCTGGGCGACGCCATCATCAAGATCATCGACATGGCGATGCGCCTGGCGCCCTATGGCGTGTTCGGGCTGATCTTCGTCATGACATCTCGGTTCGGCTGGGGCCTCCTCGGACAGCTCGGCATGTACATCGTCGTCGTCGTGGTCGGGCTCGCGATCCACGCTTCGGTGGGGATCTCGTTCCTCGTCAGGGTCTTCGGCCGTATGAGCCCGATCAAGTTCTGGAAGTCGATCGAGGCTCCGGTCATCACCGCGTTCTCGACCAGCTCGAGCATGGCGACGCTGCCCACCTCCATCGCCACGGCCGAGTCGGAGCTCGAGATCTCCCCCAAGATCGCCGGCTTCGTGCTGCCGCTGGGGGCGACGATGAACATGAACGGCACGTCGCTCTTCGAGGGCGTGACGGTGCTCTTCCTGGCGCAGGTGTTCGGCGTGGACCTCTCGGTGGGGACGCAGGCGATCGTGATCATCCTCGCCGTGCTCACGGCGATCGGTGCCGCCGGGGTGCCGGGCGGATCGATCCCGCTCATGATGGTGGTCATGGCCACGGTGGGCGTGCCTCCCGAGGGGATCGCGATCATCCTCGGGGTCGACCGGATCCTCGACATGTGTCGCACCACGCTCAATGTGTCGGGAGACCTGTCGGCGAGCGTGTACATCGATCGCATCGACCGCGAGATCGAGAAACCGGGCGAGCGGGCGGCGGTCGCAGCCTGAGCGCGCCGCGGCGGCGGCGCCGCGGGCTAGGCGGGATCCCGATGCACGGTATCGGGTGAGAACGCCGGCAAACAGACGGCGACGTACTCTGCGCCGCCCGGGTGGGGCGTGCTGTACCGTACCCATTCACCCGGCCTCGCGACGACCGCCTGCCCCGCCGCGACGTCGAGCATGCCGCCCTCGTGCTCGACGCGGAGCGTGCCCCGCAGCACGAGCGTGATCTCCTCGAACTCGGGTCGTTGCCCCGGCTCGACCCAGCCTTCGGGCGAGACCATGCGGGCGACGCTCACGGACGCGTGGGCCGAGTTGACGCGGCCCGCGTACTCCTCGATCCGCTTGGGCACGTTGCCGGCCGAGGCGACGACGGTCGGTGCCTCGATGAGCGTGGGCATGGGCGTCCTTTCGACGGAGCGTGCAAGATCGTGAACCCGCAGCTGCAGGAGATGATCGCCGAGGCGGACCGACAACGCGAGCAGGTGACCGCGCTGTTGGACGCTCTCGACGACCAGGCCTTCTCGCGTCGGGCGGGACCCGGCCGCTGGAGCGTGGGGGAGCAGATCGCGCACGTTGCCCTCACCGACCGCCCGTACCTGGCCGCGATCGAGGCGGCCCTGCGCGAGGGCCGGGCGCGGGACCGCCGGTCCGGCGGACCGTTCAAGGGGGGAATGCTGGGAAACTGGTTCGCGCGGGCGCTCGAGCCGCCGCCGCGACGGAGGCTCAGGACCCGCCCCGACCTCATGCCGCCGCCCGGGCTGGAGCGACACGCCGTGCGCGACGACTTCGCCGCTTGTCGGCGCGAGCTGGCCGCGACGATCGCCTCCGCGGCGGACCTCGATCTCGACCGCATCAAGATCCGCTCACCCTTCCTTTCGCTCCTCAAGATGCCCGTGTTCAGCGCCTTCCACGTGCTACTGGCGCACGGGCGCCGGCACATCTGGACAGCGACTCGGACGCTCGAGCAGGGCTTTCCAGAACGACGGTAGCCCGTATCGTGACCGTGAACGCCAACCTACGCGCGAGGACGCACACCTCATGAGACGACCATCGAACCCCTGCGCTTCGATCAGTCGGACCCGCGAGACCCGCCGGGCGGGCGGGCGCTCGATCGCCGCGCGGGCCGCGGCCGCCCTCGTCCTGGCGGGCGCGATCGGCCCGTTCGGCACGGCGGCCCAGGCTCCCGCGTACGAGACGACCGAAGTGGCCGACGGCGTGTACCGGTTCCGGTGGCAGTCCCACCACGCGTTCTTCGTGGTCGGACGCGGAGCCGGGGGTCCCGAGGTGCTGGTCGTCGATCCCATCTCGACGGTGGCGGCGGCGCGGCTCGCCACCGAGATCGAGGCGGCCGCGCCCGGCGCCCGGCTCGTCGCCATCGTTTACAGCCACCACCACGCCGACCACGCCACGGGCGCACCCGTCCTGCGCGAAGCGTTCGGCGGGCGGGTGCCCATCGTCGCGCACGAGAACGCCGCGCCCCCGCTGATCACCGCGGCCGATCCGGCCCTTCCGCCGCCTACCGTGACGTTCGCGAACCGGGCTGCGCTCGTGGTGGGGGATCGCCGGGTGGAGCTCCGTTACCTGGGCCCCAACCATTCGGACAACTCCGTGGTGACGCTCGTCCCCGACGCCGGCGTGGCGTTCGCGGTGGACTTCGTGGCCCACGACCGGGTGGGGTACCGGGACCTCCCCGACTGGCACTTCCCCGGCCATTTCCGCTCGCTGGCGCGGCTGCTCGAGCTCGATTTCGATACGATCGTGTTCGGGCACGGTCCCGACGGAGATCGCAGCTCGGTCCTGCGGCAGATCGCCTACTACGACGATCTGCGCGTGCGGGTGGCCGACGCGGTCGCGGCCGGCTCCTCGGAGGATCAAGCCGCGGCCACGGTGCGTTCGCCCGCGTATTCCGATTGGGGCGGCTACGGGGATTGGTACGCGCTCAACGTGCGCGGCATGTATCGCTGGCTCGCGTCGCGGGAGCCCTGAGGAGAGGACTGACCGCGCGCCCCCGGAGGGTCGCGCGGGTCAGCCGCTCACCTGGGCGGTGAACAGACCGAGGGCGATGTACTTCTGGCACACCGCCTCTGCGTAATCGTGTGAGAAGAACGTCCCCACCGAGATCACCTTGCCACCCCGGCGCATCTTGAGCTCGGCGCCGGGCAGCAGCGCCTCGGCCGCCTCGAACTGCTCCGAGCTCTGCGGCACGATCAGCACCTCGTAGGTACGTCGCTCCATCGGGTCCTCCTCCACGTATTGCCCGATGAGGCCCGAGATCTCCTCGAGCACGAAACGCTCTTCGTCGCTCACCTTCGCGTCGGCTTTCACGAACAGGTGGAGCACGTCGAGAAGCTGCGCGGCCTGCTCGTGCGGCGGCCCCAGCGCCAGGTACTCGCGCACCGCCTCCCGCACCTCGAGCTCGGTGCCATCGTGCTCAACCGCCCCCGCCGTCAGGTCGGGCATGTCGATCTTCCAGCGGCCCGCGAACTCCCGCACCAAGCTGACCTCGGTGTTGTCGACGTGACGGTCGAGCTTCGCCATGAGGGCCAGGATCCGCAGGATGTGATCGGCTCCTTTGGGTTGGGTCATGGCCTTGATGAGGTACGAGGACTCCTCCCGCTCGAGCCGCAGGGCCCGCAGGAGCAACCGCGTGAAGGGAACCCCGCGATTCCCCTTCACCCAGATGCCCGAGCCGATGAGCACGAAGAAGACGCCGGTCACGATCCCGATCGTGCTCTTCACGATCAGGTTCGTGTCTTCTGAGAGGATGAAGTGGGCGAGCAGGGGCGCCGAGGTGCCGATTCCGAGCAGCGCGGCCGAGATCGAGATGCTCTCGGCCACGTCTCTCAGGTGCTTTCGCTTCCACAGCTTGTTGATGATCAGGTAGTTCGCGATGAGCGTGATGAGCACGCTGATCGAAACCAGAAACGCCACCAGGGCTCGAAAGGTCGACATCCTCGTTCCTCGTCTACGGGCGCCGGATCGGCCGCCCGGCCAGGGCCCCCGTAAGCTCCCCGCTCCGGATGGCGAATTCCCCGTTCACCAGCAGGTGCACGACGCCCGTGGAGAGCCGGTGCGGCGCGTCGAATGTAGCGCGATCCTCGAAACGCTCCAGGTCGAGCACCGCCAAGTCGGCTTTCATCCCCGCGCGCACGTAGCCGCGGTCGGGGAGCCGGAGGAAGTCGGCGGCCAGCCCGGTCATGCCGCGGATGGCGAAGGGCAGCGGGATGAGGGCCTCCTCGCGCACGAAGAGCCGGATCTTGCGTGGAAACGCACCGTAGGCGCGCGGATGGACGATCTCGGCGCCCGGGGGCGGCGTCCCGCCGTCCGTACACGTCATCATCCACGGCATGGTGGCCAGGTAGCGCGTGTTTTCGACGTCGTACAGATCTAGGTTCATGACGCGAACCCACTCCGACCGCTCCGCCAGGATCTGGCGGACCGCCGCGGGGACGGGGAGCCCCCGGGCCGCCGCCACCTGGGCCAGGGTTCTCCCGTTGAGGGCCGTGTCCGGATCTGCGAAGCGGAGCTTCTCCGCGCCGCCGCGGATAGCCAGCATTTCCGCGGTCTGCCGGTCCAGGAGCGCCGCCGTGTCGGGGTCGGCGAAACGTCGCAGCATCTGCTCGCGCCCCCCGGCCGAGGCCCAGCGCGGGATGGCGTAGGGCTGCAGACCCGACAACGTGGCCGTGTAAACGTGCTGGGCGGCGGCCACCTCCACTCCGCGGGCCCGGGCCGAGTCGATGAGCGCCGCGCCCTCGGGCGCACGGCCGTAGTTGTGGGCACCCTGCGCGTTGAAGTGGCTGAAGATGACGCGCGTTCCCGCCCGCTCGCCGATCTCGATGGCTTCGCGGATCGAGGCCAGGTACCCGATCCCCTCGTACGATGCCCCCAGATCGCGATCGTGCGTGTCGTAGATGCCCCCGTACTCGGCGGCGATCTCGGCCAGCGAGACGACCTCGTCGGCGTCGGCGTAGTAGCCCGGCGTGTAGAAGAGGCCGGTCGAGAGCCCGAAGGCGCCCTCCTCCATACCCTGCCGCGTCAGGGCCCGCATGGCGTCCAGCTCCCCGGTCGTGGGCGGCCTGTCGTCCATCCCCATGACCGCCCCGCGGATCTCCCCGTGGCCCACGTAGGAGAGGACGTTGAGCCCGATGCCCTCCCGCTCGAAGCCCGCGTACAGCCGCGCCAGCTCCGGCGTGCCGCCCCCGTCCACACCGATGACCGCCGTCGTGATCCCTTGCGTGAGGAAGACTCGCGCGTCACGACCGTGCGGCTCCTCGAGGAGCACGTGGCTGTGCATGTCGATGAAGCCCGGCACGAGGTGGAGACCATCGACACGGAGCGTGTCCCGCATGCTCGGCCGCGCGGCATCGTCGTCGCCCACGAACACGATGCGGTCGCCCTCGATCGCCACATCGGCGCGCACGGGCTCGCGCCCGGAGCCGTCGATCACGGTGGCACCCAGGAGGAGCAGGTGCGCTCCGCCGTCCGGTGCATCGGCGGGACCCGTCGGCCCGCAGCCCGCGCCGAGGAAGAGGGTGGCGGCGAGCGCGGCGCCCGCTAGAGTGTTGGCCCTGTAGTACGTGCTTTGCACCAGAGAGGTCTCCATGCCCGCACGTCCGCACGATCGCGCTCCGAAGGCCCTGCGGCCGACGACGCTCGAGACCGGCACCGCCCCGTTCGCCGAGGGCTCCTGCACGATCACGATGGGGCTCACGCGCGTGCTGTGCACGGCCTCCGTGGCCGACGGCGTGCCCCCGTGGCGCGAGGGCCAAGGGGGGTGGGTGACGGCCGAGTACGCGATGCTCCCGCGCGCCACCCACCAGCGGACCGCGCGCGAGCGCCGCGGGGCGGGCGGCCGCACACAGGAGATCCAGCGGCTCATCGGGCGGTCGCTGCGCGCCGTCGTAGACCTGACGACGTTCGGCGAGCGCACCGTCTGGATCGACTGCGACGTGCTGCAGGCCGACGGAGGCACCCGGTGCGCGGCGATCACGGGAGGCTG
>JBFIOX010000159.1:0-6440 GCA_041610455.1 Gemmatimonadota bacterium | reverse complement strand
TGCGCTGGGCGAGCCTCCACAACAGCTTGCCACGCTGCGCCGCCGGCATCTCGGCCCAATCCCCGGCTTCGAACGCCCGGCGGGCCGCCTGGACGGCGCGGTCGATATCGGCCGCGTCCGCCTCCGCGACCTGCGTGACCACCTCCTCGCGGGCCGGGTTCTCCACCTCGAAGGAGTTACCGCTCGCCGCGTCCTGCCACTCGCCACCTATGTAGAGGCGCCCCGGCGCCAAGATGTCCGGCACCGCCGGCGCGGCCGTCGCCTGGCTCATGGCCTACTTCCCCGAGAAGGCGGGCGCGCGCTTCTCGACGTACGCCGCCAGCCCTTCTTTCGCGTCATCTCCCTGGAAGAGGAGCTGCTGCAGCTCGCGCTCGATCGCGAGCCCCTCGGAGAAGGGGACCTCGATGCCGCTGCACACCGAGCGCTTGATGCGTCCGACCGCGCGCGAGGCCTTGCGGGGCGGCGTGAACTGCTTGGCGTACTCCATGACCTGGTCGAAGAACGCCACCGCATCTCCATCGAAGATCTTGTTCACGAGCCCGAGCTGGTGCGCCTCTTCGAACTCGAACGTGCGTCCCTCGGCCATGAGCTCGATCGACTTGGGCTTGCCCAGCAGCCGGCCCAGCCGCTGCGTGCCTCCGGTGCCGGGGAGCACGCCGAGGTTCACCTCCGGAAGCCCGATCTTGCCGGCCCCGGCGCGCGCGATGCGAATGTCGCACGCCAGCGCGATCTCGAGCCCGCCGCCCACCGTGTGTCCGTTGAGCGCGCCGATCACGAGCTTGGGCGTCTGTTCGAGACGATTCAGGGTCTCGTTGGCGTGCAGGCAGAAGAAGTATTTGAAATACGGGTCCGACGTCTGGAGCATCTTGATGTTGGCGCCGGCCGAGAAGAACTTCTCGCCCGAGCCGCGCATCACGATGACGTGGACGCTCTCGTCGAAGCGGGCCTGGAGAATGGCCTCGTCCAGGTCCCGCATCATCTCATACGTGTAGGTGTTGGCGGGCGGGTCGTCGATGGTGAGCACCGCGACGCCCTCCTGCACTTCGTATTTGATCAGTTTCTCGGCCATCGGATCTCGTCCTCCTGGGATGCCTACCGGTGAAGACCTCTGCGGAGGCCGTCGTACGGGTGCCTTTTCGGCGACCGGTGGGGACCGCAAACTATCCCGCTCGCGCGCCCACGGCCAACGGATCCGAGACCGCATGACGACGGCCTCCCAAGACGTCCTGACCCTCGCCGAGATTCGGCGTCGCGCACGTCAACTCGCCCGCGCCGAGCCAGGCTTCGCGCGTGTGCTGGCGCGCCACGGACCGCCGCCCGCGTGGGCCCGCCGCCCCGGATTCGCCACCCTCGTGCACCTCATCCTCGAGCAGCAGGTGTCGCTCGCTTCGGCCCGCGCGGCCATGGAGAGACTGGTCGCCGCGACCGGGTCGCTGACGCCGGCCTCGCTGCTCGCGCTCGACGACCAGGCCATGCACGCCATCGGCTTCAGCCGGCAGAAGCGGGGGTACGCACGCGGCCTCGCGCGGTCGGTCCTTGATGGCCAGCTCGACCTCGATGCCGTGGCGGCGCTGCCCGACGCCGAGGCGCGAGCCCGGCTGACCGAGGTGGTGGGGATCGGCCCGTGGACCGCGGACATCTACCTGCTCATGGCGTTGCTGCGTCCCGACGTGTGGCCGACGGGAGACCGCGCCTTGGTGGTCGGCGTGCGGTGGCTGCGCGGGCTCGACCACGACCCCTCGCCCGCGCGCATGCGGGAGGTCGCCGACGCGTGGCGACCCTGGCGCTCCGTCGCGGCCCGTCTCGTGTGGCACGCCTACCTGTCGGAGATCCGACCCCCGCGGGCCGCGGAACGCGGAGTCCCGCGGCAACGTTGAGTCGGGCGCAGGTGTCCTACGCACCGATCGCGGCCGCCCCCGAGGCGCTGCTCGCCTCGGCACGGCGGCGACCGGCGGACTCGACGACCGTGGGGGCGCATCCGATGTCGCTGGCATGACCGCTGAGAGACGGAAGAACGGCCGCCCGAGGCGGACGCGCGCGTGCTGAAGCGGAGCGGCCTCGGCGTCCTGGCGGGGACCGTGCTCGTCGACATGATCGGGTTCGGCATCGTCCTGCCGCTGCTGCCTTTCTACGCCGAGGAGCTGGGCGCCACCCCGTTCGAAGTCACGCTCATCATCGCCTCCTTCTCGGGCATGCAGCTGGTGGCCGCGCCCATCTGGGGGCGCTTCTCGGACCGTCGGGGGCGGCGGCCGCTGCTCATCGCCGGATTGTTCGCGTCGGCGCTCTCGTACCTCATCTTCGCGCTGGCCAGCACGATCGAGGTCCTGCTCCTGTCGCGGCTGGCGGCAGGGGCGGCCGGGGGAACCATCTCGGTCGCGCAGGCCTACGTGGCCGATTCCACCGAGGGGAACGAGCGGGCACACGGGCTGGGGCTCATCGGGGCCGCCTCGGGGCTCGGCGTGATGCTCGGACCGGCCATCGGCGGGTACTTCAGTCGCTTCGGACTGGGGGCCCCGGGGTACGTGGCGGCCGGCCTGTGCGCGGCCAACGCGCTCGCCGCGATCGCCTTCCTGCCGGAGTCGCGTCAATTTCGCGAGCGCGTCGCCGGGGCCGGGCGCGCCGCGGCGACTTCGCTAGGGGCTTGGGCCCGCTCGCTGGCCTCCTTCCCGCTGTGGCTGCTGTTGATCGTGTACTTCCTGTCCATCGGCAGCTTCGCCTCGATGACCGCGGTGCTGGCCCTCTATCTCGAGCGCGTGTTCGCCATGGACGCTTCGGACATGGGCATCGTGTTCACGCTGGCGGGCGCGGTCACCGTCATCGTGCGGGGCGGCGCGGTGGGGCGCATCGTCCGCCTGTTCGGCGAGGCGAGCACGGTCCGGGCGGGCTGCGCGCTCCTGGCGGTCGGGGTCGGCGCGATCCCGCTCATCCCGGGCCGCCTGTGGCTCGCGTTGCTCGTCCCGCTGTGGGCGGTGGCCACCGGCATCCTCTTTCCGTCGCTGCACGCGCTCATCTCGCGCGCCACCGATGCCGGCTCCCAGGGATCCATCCTCGGCGGCAGCCAGCTCGCCGGCGGGCTGGGACGCGTGGTCGGCCCCCTGTGGGCGGGGGCCCTGTTCGAGTCGTACTCGATCGGAAGCCCCTTCGTGGCGGGCGCTCTCGTCACGGCCGTGGCGTTCGTGCTGGCGCTGCGCATCCCCAGACCGGCGGTGGAGGTGATCGAGCCGGCCGACCGCTGGAGCGGGACGGTGAGCGGCGCCGACTCGGCCGATGCGCCCGAGGGCGCGGGAACGGGATGACGGACGCGTCGCCCGCGGACCGGTCGGCTGCGGACGCGGGGGCCTCGCCGCGCTTCGCCGAGGCGGCCCAGTTCGTCCCCCTGGCCGACCGGGAGGTTTCGGCCCTGCTGGTGCGCCCGCCCGACGCCCGCGCGCTGCTCTTGTTCGCGCACGGGGCGGGGGCCGGCATGTCGCATCCCTTCATGGCCGGCATGGCGCAGCGTCTGGCCCGCGAGGGGGTCGCCACCCTGCGCTATCAGTTCCCCTACATGGAGGCGCGCGAGGGCTCGGGAGGCCGCCGTCCGCCCGACCGGCCGGCGACCCTGGTGTCCACCGTGCGAGCCGCCGTGTCGCGCGCGCGCGCGCTCGCGAATGGGCTCCCCCTCATCGCCGGAGGCAAATCTCTGGGCGGACGCATGACCTCGACGGCGTGCGCCGAGGCGCCGCTCGAGGGCGTCCGCGGACTGGTGTTCTTCGGCTTCCCGCTGCACCCGCCAAAGCGTCCATCCACCGATCGGGCCGCCCATCTGGCCGACGTGGGCCTCCCCATGCTCTTCCTCCAGGGGACGCGCGACGCGCTGGCCGACCTCGATCTGCTGCGACCCGTATGCGCCGGCCTGGGGAGCGCGGCGACCCTGCACGTGGTCGAGGGGGCCGACCACGGCTTCCACGTGCCCAAGCGTAGCGGCCGGAGCGACGACGAGGTCGCGGCAGAGCTGGCCGCGCGCGTCGCGACCTGGGTCGCCGAGCTCGCCTGAGCGGCCGCCCGGCCTGCTCGGGCCGCCGCCGCGGAGCGCCCCCGGAGCCGGCGCGGTTGCTGGCGCGCGGCGCGACCCGACGGGTAAGTTTCAGATATGAGATCGGAGCGTATCCCGCCTCGCCTCGCCCTGGTCGCGCCCCTCGCCCTGGTGGCTTTCGGCGGAGGGGTGGTCTTGGGGGGGCCGGCGCTCGCGACGGGACAGGAGGGGTCGCGCATCGTGCGCGTCCCGATCACGGGCACCATCGAGATGGGGCTGGCCCCGTTCGTCTCGCGTGCCCTGCGCGAGGCCGGCGAGTCGGGCGCCTCCGCGGTGGTGCTCGATCTGGATACGCCCGGCGGGCGGATCGATGCCGCCTGGCACATCATCGACGCGGTGCGCGACGCGCCGCTCCCCGTGTACGCCTACGTGAACCGCCGCGCCCTCTCGGCCGGTGCCATGATCGCCCTCTCGGCCCGCCAGCTCTACATGCGCCCGGGGTCGACGATCGGCGCTGCCACGCCGGTCACCGGCGAGGGACAGAAGGCGTCGGAGAAGATGGTCAGCGCGATGCGCTCGGAGTTCCGGGCCCTCGCCGAGGAGCGGGGCTTCGACCCGCGACTCGCCGAGGCCATGGTGGACGAGACCGTCGAGGTGCCCGGCGTGGTGGAGGCGGGCAAGCTGCTCACGCTGACCACGGAGGAGGCGACCGAGCTGGGCGTGTCCACCGGCGAGGTGGCCGACTATGCGGCCCTGCTTCGGGCCGTGGGGCTCGAGGGCGCGAGCACCGCCGAAGTGCACCCCAACTGGGCCGAGGCGATCGTACGCTTCCTCACCCATCCGGCCGTCGCCCCGCTCCTCCTCAGCCTGGGCTTTCTGGGGCTTCTGATCGAGATCCGGACGCCCACGTTCGGCCTCGCGGGAGGGGTCGGCCTGGTCGCGCTGGCGGCGTTCTTCGGGGCCCACCATCTCGTCCACCTGGCCGGGATCGAGGAGATCCTCCTCGTGGGCGCGGGCGTGCTCCTGATCGCCGCCGAGGTGTTCGTGATCCCCGGTTTCGGGATCGCCGGCATCCTGGGCACCGCGGCCCTTCTGGGCGGCACGGTGCTCGGCATGGTCGGCCAGTTCCCGTCGTTCGACCAGGTGTTCAACGCGGCCGGTCTGGTGGCGCTTTCGTTGATCCTGGTCGGGGTGAGCGCCTGGGCCCTCATGCGACACCTGCCGCGCAGCCGCCGGCTGGGCGGGGTGTTCCTGCGTGACTCGACGAGCCGTGAGACGGGCTACATCTCGGCGCCCGCGCGGCAGGACCTGGTGGGGAAGATCGGCATGGCCCTCACCGACCTGAGGCCCGCCGGCACCGCGTTGATCGGCGAGGAACGGGTCGACGTCGTGACGGAGGGCCCGTGGATCGAGGCCGACACTCCGGTCAAGGTGGTGCGGGCCGAGAGCTATCGGCACGTGGTGCGCGCCGTAGGCCCGGCGCCCTCCCCGGAGCCGGAGCCGGAGCCCGACACCGCATCGTCCCCCTCATGACCCCATAGACCCGAGGTCTACATGGAAGGCATCGCCGCGGGCAGCATCGTCTTCGTCATCATCGGCGCGTTTCTACTGCTGGTGCTCCTGTGGGCCGTGCCGGTGCGCCTGTGGGTCACCGCCCTCGCCTCGGGCGTCCACGTGGGGCTCGCGAGCCTGGTCGGCATGCGGCTCCGCAAGGTGCACCCGCCCAGCATCATCCACCCGCTCATCGCCGCGACCAAGGCGGGGATAACGCTCGTCACGAACGAGCTCGAGTCGCACTACCTGGCCGGGGGAGATGTCGGGCGGGTCGTGAACGCGCTCATCTCGGCGGACAAAGCCAACATCGAGCTTCCCTTCCGCCAGGCGGCCGCCATCGACCTGGCGGGCCGCGACGTGCTCGAGGCCGTACAGGTCTCGGTGAACCCGAAGGTCATCCAGACGCCCAAGGTGGCGGCCATGGCCAAGGACGGCATCCAGCTGATCGCGCTCGCCCGCGTCACGGTGCGCGCCAACATCAACCGGCTGGTGGGTGGCGCGGGGGAGGAGACCATCCTGGCCCGCGTGGGCGAGGGCATCGTGTCGACGATCGGCTCGGCCGAGTCGCACAAGGCGGTGCTCGAGAACCCGGACAACATCTCCAAGACGGTGCTCGCGAAGGGGCTCGACAGCGGCACTGCCTACGAGATCCTCTCGATCGACATCGCGGACGTGGATGTCGGCAAGAACATCGGCGCCGAGCTCCAGACCGACCAGGCCGAGGCCGACAAGCGCATCGCCCAGGCCAAGGCGGAGGAGCGCCGCGCCATGGCCGTCGCGTCGGAGCAGGAGAACCGCGCGCGCGTCGAGGAGATGAAGGCCGAGCTGGTGCGCGCGGAGGCACAGGTGCCGCTCGCCATCGCGGAGGCGTTCC
>JBFIOX010000158.1:0-6583 GCA_041610455.1 Gemmatimonadota bacterium | reverse complement strand
CCTGGACGAGCTGCTCCACATTTTCGCGGGCGGCGCGGCCGCGGGAGACGTCCCGCCGCGCGCGGCCGCGCTCGCCGGCGAGACGGCCGAGCCCGCGTACCCGCCCGAGCTAGCGCGCACGACCCCATTTCTGGAGCACCCCGTCTTCAACCGGTATCACTCCGAGACGGAGATGTTGCGGTACATCCATCGCCTGGAGACCCGCGACCTCTCGCTAAACACCAGCATGATCCCGCTCGGGTCGTGCACCATGAAGCTCAACGCGACCTCGGAGATGGTCCCCATCACGTGGCCCGAGTTCGGGTCGCTGCACCCCTTCGCGCCCGTCGATCAGGCGAAGGGATACGCGCGCGTGTTCGAGGATCTGTCGGGCTGGCTGTGCGAGATCACGGGCTTCCACGCGTGCTCGCTCCAGCCCAACTCCGGCGCCCAGGGCGAGTACACGGGACTCCTGGTGATCGCGGCCCACCACGCGGACCACGGCGAGGCGCACCGGGACGTGTGCCTCATCCCCTCATCCGCTCACGGGACCAACCCGGCCAGCGCGGTGATGGCGGGGATGCAGGTCGTGGTCGTGCGTTGCGACGACGACGGCAACATCGACGTCGCGGATCTCGAGGCCAAGGCGAGTCTCCACGCCGATCGCCTCGCGGCCATCATGGTGACCTATCCCTCCACCCACGGGGTGTTCGAGTCCGCCATCGTCGAGGTGACGGACATCGTGCACCGGCACGGCGGCCTGGTCTATCTGGACGGAGCCAATCTGAACGCGCAGGTCGGGCTGTGCCGCCCCGGCGACTACGGCGCGGACGTGTGCCACATCAATCTCCACAAGACCTTCGCCATTCCGCACGGCGGGGGCGGCCCCGGCATGGGTCCGATCTGCGTGACCGAGGCCCTGGCCCCCTACCTCCCGGGCCACCCGCTCGTGGCCGCGGGGGGCGAGAAGGCCATTCCGCCCGTCTCGGCGGCCCCGTGGGGCAGCGCTTCCATCCTCCTCATCCCGTGGGCGTACATCGCCATGCTGGGCCGGCAGGGCGTACGGCGCGCCAGCGAGGTCGCGATCCTCAACGCCAACTACATGGCCACTCGACTGAGCGAGCACTACGGCGTGCTCTACCGCGGCGATCGCGGCCGGGTGGCGCACGAGTTCATCCTCGACCTGCGACCCTTGAGGAAGGACACGGGCATCACCGATGAGGACGTCGCGAAGCGGCTCATCGACTACGGCTTCCACGCGCCGACCATGTCGTTTCCGGTGGCGGGAACGATCATGATCGAGCCGACGGAGAGCGAATCGAAGGCGGAGCTGGATCGGCTGTGCGACGCGCTCGTCGCGATCCGCGCCGAGATCGAGCAGATAGAGCTTGGGCTCGCCGATGGCGAGGACAACGCGCTCAAGAACGCGCCCCACACCGCCGCGATGGTGACCGCCGACGAGTGGACGCACGCCTATTCGCGTCAGCAGGCGGCCTACCCGGCCGGCTGGACCCGCGCGCACAAGTTCTGGCCGCCGGTGCGCCGCGTGAACAACGCGTACGGCGACCGCAACCTGGTGTGCGCGTGCCCCCCCATCGAGAGCTACGAGACGGTGGGGGCGGGCTGAGCGAGCACCGGGAGAGACGACCATGGGAAGACTGACCTATCACGGACACAGCTGCGTCGAGCTCGTGGCGGGAGACGGAACACGCCTCCTCATCGACCCGTTCCTCACCGACAATCCGGCGGCCCGGGTCGGGCCGGAGCACTTCGAGGATCGCCTCGACTACGTGCTCCTCACGCACGGCCACGGCGACCACATCGGCGACGCCTGGCGCATCCTCGAAGCCACGGGCGCGATGTTGATCGCCACCTTCGAGGTGGTGTCGTACGCGCAGGCCGTGCAGGGCGTGGAGAGCGCGCACCCCATGCACATCGGCGGCGGGTACGACTTTCCGTTCGGGCGGGTCAAGCTCACGCCGGCCATCCACGGGGGGAAGATCGACGCCGAAGGAGCCGAGGGATACAGCACCTTCCCCGCCGGGATCGTGCTCGCGATCGATGGGCAACGCGTGTACCACGCCGGCGACACCGCGCTGACCATGGACATGGGGCTGTTGCACGGGACGGTCGATGTCGCGCTCGTCCCGATCGGCGACAACTTCACCATGGGCCCGGAGGACGCCGCGCGCGCCGTGCGCATGATCGAGCCGAGGATCGCGATTCCCATTCACTACGGCACGTGGCCGCTGATCGACGTGGACCCGGCCCGCTTCCGCGAGTCGGTGGGCGAGGCGGCCGAAGTGCGCGTGCTCGCCGCGGGCGAGGCGATCGACCTCTGAGCGCCATGCGCGATCCGCTCGATCGCGCGGTGGCGTCGTCGGCCGCCGCAGCACGGCCCGCCCGCGGCGGCCGGATCCCACGGGCCCGCGGGTCGGCAGCGTCGGGCGTGTCCCCGCTGGTGGTGTTCCCCTACGCGGTCTCCGACGGGGCCGCGAACATGGCGATGGACGAGGCCATGATGGACTTGGCGCGCGGCGGGGCCACGGTCCTCCGACTGTACGGGTGGGAGCCGTGGTGCCTCTCGCTGGGGCGCAACCAGCCCGCGCCCGCCCGCATCCTCGGAGGACCGCGCGAGCGATTGCGCCTCGGGGTGGACGTCGTGCGGCGACCCACGGGGGGCCGATCCGTCCTCCACGGGCCCGAGGTCACCTACGCGTTCGCGTGCCCCGACCGGTCCTGGGGCGGTCCGCGCGCGGTGTACGGGCGTGTGCACCGGGCGCTGGCGACCGCGCTGTCGGCGCTCGGCGTGCCCCTCGACGCGGACGACGCGGAGGACCAGGCGAGGCGCGCCGGCGAGAGCCGCGCCCCGGGAGCGGCCGCTCGCCTCGCACCCGGGCCTGCGGCCTGCTTCCGCGACCCCGCCCCGGGGGAGCTGACGGTGAGGGGCCGCAAGTTGGTGGGCAGCGCCCAGTGGCGGCACCGTCGCGCGCTCCTCCAGCACGGCTCGATCCTGCTCTCGAACCGTCAGGCGCCCGCGAGGCTCGACGACGAGGACCCCGCGTCGGCGTGCGAGGACCCGGCGGCCACCGCGCTCGACGAGATCCTGCCCCGCGTGCCGAGCCGGCGCGACCTCGCCGCTTCGCTCGAGGCGGAGATCACGCGCGCGTTCTGCGGGGCTCGCGACGAGGCGGGCGAGCCGGCGCGCGCGAGTGCCCTACGCGCCAGAGGGTGGCCGCCCGGGCCAACGCGCCGGCTCGATGGGCCACTGCCAGTGCACACGGAAGGTCCCGAGCGGCGACCGCTCGAGGCGCTCGATCGGGGGGCGCGCGAGGCGCGGTACCGGAGCGCGAGCTGGCAATGGCGCCGGTGAGCCCGGGATCGACCCCGAGCCGGAGCCGCCTCGCCCGCGGGCGCCTCGCCACGACGATCGTCGCGGCCGCGCTGTTGCCGGCGTGCGGCGGCGAGGCCCCGCGCGGTGACCCGGGCGAGCGGCCGCTAGTGCTCGGATACGCGAGCGAGCTCCAGACGCTCAACCCGCTCGTGAGCACCGACCAGAACGCGAACGACCTCATCTACTCGATGCTGTTCACGCCGCTCGTGACGTACGACTCCACGTTCACGGTGCGCCCGTGGCTGGCGCGATCCTGGCGCCTCTCCGAAGACGGGGTCGTGTTCGAGCTGCGCGACGACGTGACGTGGCACGACGGCCTGCCGGTGACGGCCGACGACGTGGCGTTCACGTTCGAGCGGGCCAAGGACCCCGCCGTGGCCTCTCCGCTCGGTGCCGTGTATCTGAGCCGCGTCCGCAGCGCCGAAGTCCTCGGTCCCCACACCATCGCCTTCACGTTCACGGAACCGCACGCCGAGCCGCTCGAAGACTTCTTCTGGCCGCCCGTGCCCCGCCACCTGCTGCGCGACGTGCCGCCCGAGGAGATGGCGCGACACCCCTTCGGCCGGCGACCGGTGGGCAGCGGGCCCTACCGCTTCCGGGCGTGGGAGGTCGGACAGGGACTCGAGTTCGAGGCGGTGGCCGCGTTTCCCGAGGCGCTCGGCGGCCCGGGGCGCATCGGCCGCGTGTCGTACCGGATCATCCCGGAGCCGACCACGCGGGTGGCCCAGTTGAGACGGGGGGAGATCCACGTGGACGGTCCTCTCTCGCCGGCCGATGCCGACCGGCTGGCCGAGGCGCCCGGGATTCGCGTGGTCTCGTTTCCGTGGCGGCAGTTCACCTACGTCGGGTGGAACACGAGACGGGCCACCTTCGGGGAGCCGGAGGCGCGCCGGGCCCTCGCCATGGCGATGGACCGCGGGGAGCTGCTCAGAGCGATCCTGCGCGGGAGGGGACGCGCGGCCAGCTCGGTGATCCCCCCGTGGCACCCCTACGATCCGGGCCTCGCTCCGCTGCCCTACGCGCCCGATTCGGCCGCCGCGCTGTTGACGCGACTCGGCTGGGTGGACGAGGACGGCGACGGGGTGCGGGAGCGCGACGGGGCGCCGCTCGAGTTCGAGCTCTTGGCCAGCAACTCGAACCCCGTCCTCGCCGACCTGGCCCAGGTGATCCAGGCGCAGCTGGCCCGCGTCGGGGTGCGGGTGCGGCCTCGACTGCTCGAGTGGCAGACAGTGTTGGGCATGCACCGCGGGCGCGAGTTCGACGCCGTACTGACCAACTGGGTGCTGGACAACTTCCGGGTGGACCCGCGCCCCCTGTTCCATTCCGACCAGGTGGCCGTCGAGCGCAGCGCCAATCGCAGCTCGTACGCCAACCCGGTCGCGGACTCCCTCATGGAGCTGGGCGCGCGGACGCTCGAGCCGGGCGAGGCCGCTCGCATCTGGCGGGCGTTCGGCGAGGTCCTCCAGCGCGACCAGCCCATCACGCTCCTGTTCTGGAACGATGAGCTGGCCGGGATGCGCGCCGAGCTGGAAGGGGTGCGCATGGACGCCCGCGGCGAGCTGGTCACGCTGCCCCGTTGGGAGTGGGCCGACGCCCGTCGCTGAGCCGGTGCAGCCCGCCGCGGGCGCCCGTATATATTCGAGGGGGGGCGCGCTTCAACGAGCACGCAGGGAGGTGGCGGATGAGTCGGACGCGGAGGCGCACGCGTGCGACGCGCGGCGGCCTGCTCGCCGCGCTGGTGGGGACGCTCGGTCTCGTCGCGTGCGGTGACGACCCAGAGGCCGGGCCGCGCTTCGACGACGAGGTGCCGCTGGACCGGCGTTACGGGGGCACGGTGGTCCTTTCCGGGACGACCGGCGTCGAAACGTTCAACCCGGCGGCCCCGAGCGACGATCTCTCCTACGCCCTTCAGCGCCACGTCGTCCTCATGACCCTGCTTCGCCCGGGAGAGGATCTCGAGCCCAGACCCTACCTGGCCGAAGCCTGGACGATCAACGACGACTCCACCCAGGTGGAATTTCGACTGCGGCGAGACGTCCTCTGGCACGACGGCCGTCCGACCACGGCGCGGGATGTGGAGTTCACGTTCCGCCGCATCAAGGATCCGGAGCTCGGGTTCCCCAACGCCCAGTGGTTCACCGGGTGGGAGGGGCCCGAGGTGGTGGACGAATACACGATTCGCTTCGCGGTTCGTCCCCACTCGGGCCTGCTCGGCGGGTGGACCCGGATGCCCATTTTGCCCCGCCACCTGCTCGGGTCGGCGGACCCGGCCCAGCTCGCCACGCACGCCTTCGGCGCGGAGCCGGTGGGTAACGGACCCTACCGCTTCGTGGAGCGGCGCGGCGGCGACACGTGGATCTTCGAGGCGAATCCCGATTTTCCGGCCGCTCTCGGAGGACGCCCGTTCCTCGACCGCCTCGTGTACCGGGCCATCCCGGAGCCCGCCACCCAGCTCGCCGAGCTGCGCACCGGCGGGGTGCATTTCGTGAGAGCCTTCTCCCCCGCTCAGCTCGCGCGAGCGCGTGCGGAGAGAGCGCTCGAGGTGACGGAATACCCGACGCGCGCGTACGGATTCATCGCTTGGAACGGGACGCGCCCCCTGTTCCAGGACGCGCGGGTGCGACGGGCCCTCACGATGGCCCTCGACCGGCAGGCGCTCATCGCGGCGGTGCGACACGGGCTGGGCGAAGTTTCGAACGGACCCATCGGCCCCTGGCACCCGGCGCACGACGCCGCGCTGGCGCCGCTCCCCTTCGCGCCCGATTCGGCCGCCGCGCTCCTGGCCGCGGCGGGCTGGAGTGACGGCGATGGGGACGGCGTGCGGGAGCGGAACGGCGTGGCGTTCCGCTTCGAGATCCTCACCAACGAGCGCGACACGTACCGGGACATCGCCGAGATCGTCCAATCCCGCCTGCGCGCCGTGGGCGTCGCCGCGACGCCTCGCACGGTGGAGACCTCGTCCCTGATCGACGCCATCACGACCCCCGAGCGACGCTTCGACGCCTTCGTACTCGAGTGGGAGCCCGACTTCGAGATCGACGACCGCCAGCTCTTCTCGTGCGAGGCGATCGGCGAAGCGTTCCAATTCTCGAGCTACTGCGATCCCGCGCTGGAGCCCGTGCTGGATTCGATCCCGCGGGCGCGCAGCCCGGAGGACGCGGTGCGCCTCCTCCGGGCGTACGCCCGGGCGATCTACCGGGCCCAGCCCTT
>JBFIOX010000157.1:0-6584 GCA_041610455.1 Gemmatimonadota bacterium | reverse complement strand
TCGACAGACCGCTACGGCGACCGGCCGCCTTCCTTTCGAGGTTCGGGACCGGCGCCCTCCTGCTCCTGTTCGGACACCGTCGACGCCGTCTCGACCAGTTCCAATCCCAGGTCGCGGCCCTTGAGCACCGCGGGCACGCCCGAAGCCATCCACACCGGCGCGGGGGCATCCAGCAGGTAGTGATCGAAGAACTGTTGCATGCGGATGGCCCAGTCCGCGCGGTTCACCTCACGCGTCAGGCCGTGCGCTTCCCCGTTGTAGTTGAGCATGAAGACGGGTTTGCCCAGGCGCCGCATGGCGACGAACATCTCGATCCCCTGGTACCACGGCACCGCCCCGTCCTCGTCGTTGTGCAACATGAGCAGCGGGGTCTCGATCTTGTCGGCGAAGAACACGGGCGAGTTGTGGATGTACCGGTCGCGCGCCTCCCACAAGGTGCCGCCGATCCGGCTCTGCGTCCTCTCGTACTGGAACATCCGGCTCATGCCGGTCTGCCACCGGATGCCCCCGTACGCGCTCGTCATGTTCGACACGGGGGCACCCGCCTCCGCGGCGGCGAACAGGTTCGTCTTGGTGATCATGTACGCGATCTGGTAACCGCCCCAGGAGTGACCCTGGACGCCGATCCGCGCGTTGTCCACGAACCCGCGCTCGATGAGGCTCAGCACGCCCGGCACGACGGCATCGAGCGCGCTCTCGCCCGGATACCCGATCTCGTAGGGGATGTCGGGCACGAATACGAGGTACCCGCGGCTGGCATAGAACGGATGACGGATCGACGCCCTGTTGGGCACGGGAGGCTGGTACTGGTGCAGGGCGTCGGACAGCCGCTCGTACAAATACACCATCATCGGGTAGCGGCGGGACGGATCGAAGCCGTCGGGCTTGATGAGGATGCCCTCCAGCGGGACCCCGTCGTTCGAGGTCCACGACACCAGCTCCGCCGTTCCCCAGCGATACTCCGCTTGTTGCGGATTCGCATCGCTCAGCTTGCGCGCGCCGCTGAAGCTCGTGTCGCTCACCCATAGGTCCGGGAATTCCACGAAGGACTCCCGCGTCCACAGCAGCGCATCCGCGTCCTTGGCCTTCCGCGGGGTTCCGTAACGCACGTCGCCCATGACGAGCGACCGTGGGGCGGCGGCCCGATCGCTGCGGCCGCGTGCGAACCCGCCCGCGCGGCTGGAAAGGTCGAACACCGAGAGAAGCACGTCTCCGTTCGGCACGGTGACCGGCCTTCCGCGTCCGAAGCCCTGGAACCCGCCGGGCGAATCCTGGTCGAGCGGGATCGCGCGGTAACGGAGGCCGGCATCGCGTCCATCGGTGAGCCGCACGGGAGCGGTCGCGCCGCTCGGGTCCGCCCGCCACACGTCGTGCCTGTCGTACAGGAGCACGGCGGCGTCCCTCTCGGTCCACACCGCCCTTCCGTAGGGCGGCGGGCCCTGTGGGTGGTCGTCCAGCTCGTCGTGGAAAGCCACGGGCAAGTCACCGGTCAGGCTGAGCGCTCCGGCCGTTCCGTCCATGCGACGCGACTTCCAATCGCGGGCTGCCTCGTCCCACCAGAGGGCGTAGGTGCCTCCCGGCGAAAGGTCGGCGCCGCCGAAGCCGCGCACGCCCGTGGCGAGGCGGCGGTGGGTCCCCGTCCGGACATCGATCGCGTACGCGTCCTGATACCGCCCGTCCCACGACAGCGCCTGGCGGTAGGGGATGTCGGTCGTGCCGAGCACGAAGCGCTCGAGGCCGTCTTCGGTGCGGGATACGTCCGGGATGGCGGGGGTGGCGAGCTGCACGAGGCGGTCGGCCCCTTCGTGCCACACGGCCATGTACGATCGGTCGCGCTCGCGCTCGGCCTGCACGAGCTGCATGGGCTGGAGGTAGTCATCCCGCCAGTTCCACACGTCCACCCGCACGCGGTCCTCGTCCAGGATCTTCTCCTCGGGCTCCGGCGCGGGGCGCGGGGCGGTGCCGAAGAAGATGCGCGACCCGTCCACGCTGAACGAGACATCGCCGTGCTCGGACACCCACCAGCCGGGCGACAGGCCCGACGTGCCCTCGCCCGCCAGGCGCTGCGCCCGCCAGGCCCCGCCGGTGGCTCGATAGAGCGCGAAGGAGGGCTGCTCGGAACCCCAGTCGTCCTTGTTGCTCAAGAACGCCAACCGCTCGCCGGCCTCGTCGAAGGCGAGCTGCAGGTAGTGTCCCTCGCCGGAGAGCGCTTCGGTCGCGGCGCCCGTGCGCGGGTCGACCACGAACAGGCCGTCGTCCCCCTCGGCCTTGGTGGACGCGACGTAGGCCAGCGCCTGACCTCCCTCGGCGATGGCGTAGGACACCGCGTGGTCGAAGCCGTGCTCCGCGCCGGAGTCGAGCAGGCGCAACACGAGCCGGGTCCCATCCTCCTTCTTGTGCCGCTTCTCGTACTCGGGGGAGCGCTCCTCGCCCGGCGTTGCCGGGGCCTCCTGCCCCCCGGCCGGCTCCTCCTCCGCTTCGGCTTCTTCGGCGCCCCTCTTCGCTTCGTCGGCGGCGTCCTCGGGCTCCTCGGCCATCAGGTAGGCGATCCACGCACCTCCCTCCTCCGGAAGGTCGAACGACTCGACCGGACCGGCTCGAAACACGCCCGCCTCCTCGTCCACTCCCCCGGCCGCCATGGCCGCGAGATCGACGACGCCGAGCGAGTCCTTCGGCAGATCGTCCCCCGTCTTCCCCTCGAGCTTGAGCGAATCCACCACCCTCCGTAGGGGCCGAATGCGGAAGGCCAGATACCGGCCATCGCGCGTGAAACGCGCCCCGTCCCCCCTGAAGCGCCGCTCGAGCGAGCCGTCGGTCCGGGTCACCACGAGCGTGGGATCGCCGTCCCAGGGCTCGAGCACGTAGGCGAGCCACCTTCCGTCGTCCGAGAGCACGCGCCAGTCGATCTCGTTCCAGCGATACGTGTCCTCGTGATCCAGGGCCGGAAGCGGGTCCTGGGCGACCGCGGCCGCGGGCGCCAGGCCGAGGGCGAGCGAGAATACGATGGACCCGGCGGCGATCGCGCGGCGTCGCGAAGTAGACGACATCCCTTCCTCCTTGTTGGTAAGGCGACCCAATCTCGCCCCGCCCGCGAGTCGGGGCCACCCGCGCGTACCCGCACCGCGCCCGCATCGTTTGTCGTCCCGTTACGTGATCGCTACGTTCGAGTCGGCCTTCCGTCCGGCGACCGCCGCGGACGAACCGACGCTCCTGCTCGGCGCGCGTTTCGCCGGGGACACCACAGGTGAGAACGACCAGCCCCATCGCCGCGCTGTTCGGCAAGTCGCCCTTCCGACCGCTCAGGGAGCACATGCGCGTGGTGAGCGCGTGCGCCGAAGAGCTGCGCCCCTTCTTCCAAGCGATGTTGGCGGACGACCGGGAGACCGCGGGCCTCCACAAGGCCCGCATCGACGAGCTCGAGCATGAAGCGGACGACTTGAAGAACGAGCTGCGCTCGCGCCTTCCGCGACACCTGTTCATGCCGGTCGACCGACGCGACCTCCTCCACCTGCTCGGCGCACAGGACTCGATCGCCGACCGGGCGCAGGACATCGCGGCCATCATCACGGTCCGCCAGATGCAGATCCCCGACTTCTTCAAGCCCGGTCTCCCCGGGCTCGTAGCCCGGGTCCTGGACACGGTCCACCTGGCCGACGAGATCGTAGGCGAGCTGGACGACCTCCTCGAATCGGGCTTCCGGGGCAGCGAGATCGAGCGCTGCGAGGGCATGATCGTCGAGCTGTCGAAGGTCGAGACCGAGACCGACCTGCTCGGGGTCGAGATGATGGGGATCTTGTTCGACCACGAGACCGAGATCAGCCCGCTCCGGGCCATGTACTGGCAGCGCGTCGCGCAGATGATCGTCCGGATCGCCGACCATGCCGAAAACGTCGGAGATCGGCTCCGGCTCCTCATCGCCCGTTGACGCGCCGACTCGTTCGGGTGGAGGGGGGGCAGCTGGAACGCCAAGCCGCGGCAGGGAGATAGGCGTTGGAATCGGCCTTCGTCTACATAACGATCGCCATCGTCCTGGGCCTCTACATGACCTGGGGCGTGGGCGCGAACGACGTCGCCAACGCCATGGGCACGTCGGTCGGCTCGCGGGCCATCACGGTCCGCAAAGCCATCCTTATCGCCGCGATCTTCGAGTTCGCGGGGGCGTTCCTGGCCGGCGGCCATGTCACCGGAACGATCCGTCGCGGCATCATCGACTCCGCGGCCGTGCCCAGCGCCGAAGTTCTCGTCTTCGGCATGCTCGCGGCGCTGCTCGGCGCCGGCATCTGGCTCATGGTGGCCTCGTATTTCGGATGGCCCGTCTCGACGACCCACACCATCGTCGGCGCGCTGATCGGCTTCGGCCTGGTGGGGATCGGGGCGGAGGCCATCGAATGGGGCGAGGTCGCGGGGATCGTGGGATCGTGGCTGGTCTCGCCCCTGCTCGGCGGCACCATCGCCTTCTTCCTGGCCCAGAGCATCCGCGTCTTCATCCTCGAGGCCGAGGAGCCCATGGAGGCGGCTAAGCGATACGGGCCGGCGTACGTGTTCCTCATGGGCATGCTCATCGCGCTGGTGACCGTGTGGAAGGGGCTCGCGCAGCTGGACATCGAGTTCTCCAACCTCGAAGCGATCGGGATCGCTCTCGCGGTGGGTCTCGTCACTTCGCTCATCGGCAGCGTGCTCATCCGACGCGTGCGGATCGATCCGGCCGCGGAGCGCACCTTCCACTTCGCGGGCGTCGAAAAGGTGTTCGCACCGCTATGCGTGTTCACGGCGTGCGGCATGGCCTTCGCGCACGGGTCCAACGACGTGGCCAACGGGATCGGTCCGCTGGCGGCGGTGGTGAGCACGGCCACCAGCGGCGAGGTCGCGCAGGAGTCGGCCCTTCCCCTGTGGGTCCTCTTGTTGGGGGGCGGCGGTATCGTGCTCGGACTTTCCACCATGGGCTATCGCGTGATGCGCACCATCGGGACGCGCATCACCGAGCTCACGCCCAGCCGGGGATTCTGCGCCGAGTTGGCCGCGGCCTCGACCGTCGTGCTCGCGTCGCGGCTGGGCCTCCCGGTCTCGACCACCCACATCATCGTGGGAGCCGTGCTGGGGGTGGGGGTGGCGCGCGGGATCGCCGCGATCGACATGCGGGTCGTGGCCAAGATCATCACCTCTTGGCTCGTGACGCTTCCAGTCGGAGCCGGCCTCTCGATCCTCTTTTTCCTCTTGTTCCAGGCCGCTCTCGGCTGAGGTCGCACCCGCGGCCGAGGCTGCAAGGCCACCTTCGTCCGACGCCCCCAGGCCACCCTCGTCCGACGCGGACGGAAGGGCCCGGCACCCCGTCACCGGGGCGTCACGGGTAGTCGCGGGGCCGCAACACGAGGGCTACCGCCGCGCCGGAGGCGATCATCCGGCGGGCGCCGCGGGAGGCCCGCTAAGCGGTGGCCACCCATGCGCTTGATCCGGCGGTTCCGGGGCCGACAGGCCGGAACGGGGGCAGGAACATCCATTGCATCCTCCCCGTTCGACTCCGGCCGCGACGGCCGCTCAGTACGGAGGAATCCGCGTGATCGAGACCACGACGGTGGGAATCGAAGTCCACGGAGGTTGGAGCGAGGCGGCCGATCGCATCCTGAACCCGCAGGCGCTCGCGTTCGTGGGGGCGCTGCACCGCGAGTTCGAGAGCCGGCGGCAGGTGATCCTGGCGGCGCGGACCGAGCGGCAGGCGCTTCTCGACGCCGGCGAGCGACCGGACTTCCTGTCCGGGACGGCCGACATCCGTGCGGCCGATTGGCAGGTGGCGTCCTCTCCGATCGACCTCGAGCGGCGGTGGGTGGAGATCGCGGGCCCCGTCGACCCCCGCGTCATCATCAACGCGCTCAACTCCGGAGCCGATTGCTTCACGGCCGATTTCGAGGATTCGCTGAGCCCCACGTGGCGGAACGTGCTGCAGGGCCAGCTCCACCTCGCCGACGCCGTGCGACGTCAGATCGATTTCACGGCCCCGAACGGCAAGACCTACTGGCTGGGCCCCAGCCTCGCGACGCTCATGGTGCGACCGCGCGGCTGGCACTTGGCCGAGGATCGCGTCCGCATCGACGGAGTGCCGGTGTCGGCCAGCCTGTTCGATGCCGGTCTGTACCTGTACCACAACGCCATCGAGCTCCTGGGGCGCGGCAGCGGCGCATACTTCTACTTGCCCAAGCTGCAGGGACACCTCGAGGCGCGGCTGTGGAACGACGTCTTCAGCTTCGCCGAGCGTCGGCTCGGAGTCCCGGCCGGCACCATCCGCGCGACCGTGGTGATCGAGCACGTCCTCGCCGCGTTCGAGATGGACGAGATCCTGTACGAGCTGCGCGAGCACGCCGCGGGGCTGAGCCTCGGGCGGTGGGATTACATCTTCAGCACGATCAAGACGTTCGGGGAGGACGAGGGATGCGTCCTGCCCGATCGCGGCGCGCTCCGGATGACGGTTCCCTTCATGCGGGCCTACGCCGATCTCCTCGTCCACACGTGCCACAAGCGCGGGGCGCACGCCATCGGCGGAGCGGCACAGTTCATCCCGAGCCCGCAGGACGAGCGGCTCACGGAACGGG
>JBFIOX010000156.1:0-6628 GCA_041610455.1 Gemmatimonadota bacterium | reverse complement strand
GGCGCCGGCGGGCAGCGCATCGCGCGAGCACACGACCGGGACGATGGGAAGCCCGGCCTGGCCGGCGAACGCGAAGTCCCGCTGGTCGTGACCCGGGACCGCCATGATGGCCCCCGTCCCGTACTCCATCAGCACGTAATCGGCGATCCACACGGGAACGTCCTCGCCCGTCGCCGGATTGCGCGCCCGACCGCCGGTGTCGACCCCGGTCTTCTCCTTCTCGTCGGCCTTTCGCCGCTCGACCAGGTCGAGGGATGCGGTGGCCTGGAGGTACGCCTCCACGTCGCGCTTCCGCTCCGGGGTCGTGAGCCGCTCGACCAGCGGGTGCTCCGGCGCCAGCACCATGAAGGTGGCGCCGAAGATCGTGTCGGGCCGGGTGGTGAACACCTCGATTGCGCCGCCCTCGGGATCTCCCGCGACCGGAAAGCGCAGTCGCGCCCCCTCCGAGCGCCCGATCCAGTTGCGCTGCGCCGTCTTCGTCGTCTCCGACCAGTCGATCCAATCCAGGTTGGCGAGGAGGCGCTCGGAGTACTCCGTGATCTTGAAGAACCACTGACTGAGCAGTCGCTGCTCCACCGGCGTGTCGCAGCGCTCGCACAATCCGCCGATGACCAGCTCGTTGGCCCACACCGTCTGACACGAGGGGCACCAGTTGACCGGCGCCTCCTTCTTCTCGGCGAGCCCCGCCTCGAAGAGCTGCACGAAGATCCACTGCGTCCACTTGTAGTAGCCTGGATCGGTCGTATCGACCGTGCGCGACCAGTCGGTCATCAGCCCGGCCGCCCGCAACATGCGCTCGAAGTTCCGGATGTTGGCCGGGATGAGCTCCATGGGGTGCGTGTCGACCTTGAGGGCGTAGTTCTCCGAGTGGATGCCGAACGCGTCGTAGCCGATCGGCTCGAACACGTCGTCGCCCCGGAGGCGTCGGAAGCGCCCGTAGATGTCGGCCCCGGTGAAGGCGTACAGGTTCCCCACGTGGAGGCCTTCCGCCGAGGGGTAGGGGTACATCATGAGGTTGAAGAACGGGCGCTCGGCCGCGTCCAGATCGGGCTCGTTGGTCCCTTTCTCCTCCCAGAACGCCTGCCACCTGGCCTCGACGGCCGCGGGATCGTACGCGTTGCGATCGTTCATCACCCTCTGGCTCCCATACGCGCGACGGCGGAGCTCCGGACGATCCGGAAGGTCCGCCGTGCGCGGCAAAATGGGGAGTCCCGCGCCGCCGTACAACGTGGGCGGGCGGACGGAACGCCGCTCGAGGAAACGCCGCTCCGCCGGGTGCGCCGCGCGGCTTCGGACGCCGGGCGGCGATTCCGTGCGGGTGGCTCGGGACGCCAGCTGAACAGCTTCTGGGCCCCGTGCTGCCCGCACATGAGCCCCGTGACCATGCGCGGCACCCCGAGCATCGCCTCCGCGCCTTTCATGGGGCCAGCGCCTGCTCGAGATCGGCGATCAGGTCGTCCGCCGCCTCGAGACCGACCGAGACGCGGAGCAGGCCGGGGGCGATGCCCATCTCGCGGCGGCGCCTTTCGGAGAGAACGACATGGCTCATGCTCCAGGGGTGCTGGATGAGAGATTCAACGTTGCCCAGGGTGGGGGCGAGCGTGATGAGCCGCAGGCGGTCGATGAGCTCCAGCGCGCGCGACTCCCCTCCATCGACCTCGAAGGAGAGCATGGGCCCGCCCGACGTCATCTGCCCGGGGGGCAGGCGATCCAGGTCGGGGCGGTGGACCCGGGTCACCGCGGCGTGCCCACGCAAGAAGGCGGCGATCGCTTCGGCGTTCTCGACATGCCGTGAGATCCTCACCTCGAGCGTCTTGAGACCGAGGAGCGTGAGCCACGCCGCGAAGGGGTCGGCGCACCCGCCGAACCGGTTGCGCATGGGCTCGATGCGATCCGCCAGAAGCGTGGAGGCGCCGCTCACCACCCCACCGAGCGCCACGCCGTGCCCCGCCATGAACTTGGTCGTGCTGTGGAGCACGAGGTCCGCGGCCCAGGCCAGCGGCCGTTGGAGCGCGGGGGTCGCGAAGGTGGCGTCCACGGCGAGGAGCGCCCCCGCCCCGTGCGCGATGTCCGCCGCCGCCGCGATGTCGGTCACCTGGAGCAGCGGGTTGGCGGGGCTCTCGACGTAGACGAGCGCCGGCGACTGCCCCCGCCCGACGGCCGACGCCAGCGCCGCCAGGTCGCCCACGGGGACCAGGTCGACTTCGATGCCGAAACGGCCCAAGTCGGTGACCATGGCCTCCGTGGTCCCGTAGATGCCCCCTTGCGCCACGATGCGGCTCGAGGCGGCGATCCCCAGCGCCGTCGCGCTGATGGCGGCCATTCCCGACGCGAAGAACAGGCTGTCCACGTCGCCGGCCGGCGCGCGGGGACCCTCCGGGCTCGCCACCGGAACGGCCTCGAGGGCGGACACGTGCCGCTCCAGTGCCCGCACGGTGGGGTTGGCCTTCCGGGTGTAGAGATAGTCCCCGCTCCCCTGGAAGGCGGCGATCCCATCTCGCACGGTCGGAAAGGTGAAGGAGGTGGTCTGCTGAATCGGGATGGAGTGCGGGAGCGCCGATCCCGGGTCTGGTTCCGCGGGGCCGTGCACCGCGCGGGTCGCGAATCCGCTCATGCTCATCGTCCTGCTCGGGTGAGGGTCACGCCAAGATGAGGGCCACGGCCGCTCCCGAAAACGTGGCCAGCCAGTTCACCGCATCGTTGCCGACACGCGCCCAGCGGGTCTCGATCGTGGCACCGGCCAGCGAGTCGATCGACATCCCCGCCGCGCCGGCCGCGGCGAGCGGGGGCCACAGGTCGGGACGTCCGAAGGACACGGCGGCGACGAGCGCGAGCCCTACGGCGCCGGCGAGCCCGGCCGTGGTGCCGGCCCACGAGACCCCACCGTCGACGCCCGGCGCGACGCGCCGGCCCGTCGTGATGAGGCGCGTCGGTCCCCCGATCCGTTGGCCCACCTCGCTCGCCCAGGTATCGGAGGTCGCGGCCGCCAGCGCGCCGGCCGCCGCGATCCAGGTTGCGTCTCCCGTTGCGAGCGACCCGGGCAGGGCGGCGGGCCAACCGGGCAGGGCCGCGAGCGCCGCCACACCCGCGTTGGCCAGCACCTGGCCGGCATCCCGGCCCGCGGCGTCCGCGTCGTCCGTCCGCGTCAGGGGGGCGGAGCGACCGGCTCGCGACACGCGCGTGAGCCACGACGAGGAGACGAAGAAGAAGGCCAGAGGCCCGAGCGCCCCCACCCCGAGCCCGAGCACCAGGATCGCGCCTACCACGCCCGCCGCCGCGGCCCCTTTCGGGGTGAGCCACCGGAGCGCGGTCGCGGCCCAGAGGCAGACGATCGTCACGACGACCGAACTCGCCCACATCGCGGGGCTCAGCGCGGTTGCTCCGCCCGGCGCCGCGCCGTACCCTTCCAACCCTTATGGGAGAGAGCCATTCGTTCCCGGGCCGCGTGTCCGCGGGCATCGCGCTCGCGCTCTTGGCATCGCTCCGCGATGTCGACACGCCCAGCGATCCTGCCGCGCTGGCCGAAACAGATCTTCCTCTCAATCTCCAGCGCCGTCTCGGCCTCTCGAGCGTGGTCGGTGACCAGATCCGGCGATACGAAAAGCGCCGAGGCGAGGCCGTGAGCGCGACCGAGGTCGCGAGCCTGTTCGAGCTCATCGGCCGGCGGGCCGATGCGGGCGCCATCTTCTCGGAAGCGGGGCGGCGCATCGCCAGCGAGGACCTCGACGGGCGGCGTCTGGCGGCCCGGCTCGGAGTACGCGTGCTGCCGCACGGGCTCCGGCAACGGCGCGCCTGGCGCCGCGTTCGCCGGCTCGCGCGCGAGCTGAGCCCCAGGTCCCTCGTGCGCGTCGACCGCAAGCCTCCGGCCCTCGTGGTGGAGCACGGGCTGCCGGCGCACGCGGCCGCCGACGGGGTGGGCTGCGCGGTGCTGGAGGGGGCCATCCGTCGCGTCTTCGAGACCTATCGCGCCGGTGCGGTCCAGGTGCTGCACACGCGGTGCGAGGGTCGCGACTCGGATCGCTGCGCCTGGGAGATCTCGCCGCTCGCGGAGCCCGATGCCGATTCCGGTGTGGCGGAGAGCGAGCGCGAGCCGCTCCCGGCTTCCGTCGAGGGGAACGGGGCCAGCGCGCGACCATCCGCTGCCCAGGCGACCTCGGCCGCTCACGACGGGGGGGCGCCCCCCCCGGTCGATCGGACCGGGGCACCGGCCTCCTCCCGGCTCACCGACCCCGAGGGGACGACGACGGAAGACCCGCACCGATTTCAACCGGAGTCGGTCGCCGGCGGCTGACCGGCCTCGCCGTCCGAGCGCCGTGCGGGCTCGACGTGCACGGTCACATCGGTGAACCCCATCTCCAAGGCGATCAACCGCTCCACCCGATCGGCGATCTCGTGCGCGCTGACGACCGATTCGTCCCGCGACACGTGGATCGTCAGCTCGGCGAACCCTTCGCCCCCGCGCCCGCGCGACCGGATCTGACTGGTCGCCTCCACGCCGTCGATCGCGTCGGCCACCGCCTTGATCCGATCGGGATCCATGGCGCGCTCATCCACCAGTACCGGGATCGTCTCGCGCAGGATCTGATAGCCCGAGCGGGCCACCACGAGCGCCACCAGGAGGGCGAGGATGGCGTCCGCGGTGTTCCACTCGAACGCCCGCGTCAACAGGAGACCGAGGATCACCGCCGCGGTCACCCACACGTCCGACGCGGTGTGCCGCGCGTCGGCGAGCAAGATCTCGCTCGAGAGGCGGCGGCCGGCCCGGGCTTCGCCGCGCGCCACCCCGGCGTTGACGACCATGGCGGCCCCCAGCACGAGGAGCATGAGCGGCGAGATGTCGGGAGCCTGCGCGCCGGCAAGGAGTCGTCCCAACGCGCCCTGCACCAGCTCGAAGCACGTCACGGACAGGAACCCCGCGACCGCGAGCGCCGCCAGCGTCTCGAATTTCCCGTGTCCGTAGGGATGCAGCTCGTCCGGCGGTGCCGCGGCCAGGCGCACCGCCGTGAGGCCGACCAGATTGTTGACCGCGTCGATGCCGGAGTGCGCGGCGTCGCCCAGCACGGCGATCGATCCCGACCTGAGGCCGACGACCACCTTGGCGAGGATCACGAGCAGATTGGCGCACAGGACCCAGGCCAGCACCCGGCGAACCTCGGCCCGGCGGGCTAGCGCGTCGGCCCGCCCGAGGTGCGCGAGGGCGGGCTCGCTCTGCCCGCTCACCGCCCGAAGCGCCGGCCCCGGTCGAAGCTGGGGCGGGTCCTCTCCCCGGAAGCCTCGGGCTGCGTGCCCTCCTCCGGCTCGCCGGTCTCGCTGCTCAGGGGCCGTCGTCCTCCGCGCAGCAGCCACCGGAGCGGCGACTCGCGCGGCGCCTTGCCGGTGCGCGCGTACTTGTCGTAAAGGCCCGGGTACCCGAGGCCCGCCCAGATGCCGAACGCGAACGCGCCGGCCGCGGGGACCGCCAGAATGAGGAGCAGCGTCCCGTCGCTCACGCGTCGCGCTCCGAGGCGCCCGGCTCGGTCAGGAGGCTCCCCTTCCCCGAGCCCGGTCGTTCTTCTCCCTCAGGGGCGACGGGCCGGCGGCGGTCCGGCGGCGCGCCGGGGCCGGGGGAGCCGACGAGCGCCACGGGGAGGGGGCCGCTGGCCGAGCCCGCATACAGCGACACGTGTGGGAAGGGGATCTCGATCCCCTCCTCGTCGAAGCGCTGCTTGATCTCCTCCTGAAGCCGGTTCTTGACCAAGAGGAAGTTCTCCGTGGTCGCCCAGACGGCGAGCCGCAGGTTGATGCCCGAATCGCCGAACCCGTCGTAGAACACCTGCGGCTCCGGCTCCATCATGCTGAGCGGATTGCGGTCCGCCACATCGAGCAGGACGTCCCGGACGCGACCGGTGTCCTCCTTGTAGGCCACCCCGACGCTCACGTCCACTCGCCGGATGGGGAAGCGCGTGTTGGTCGTCACCTGGCTCTTGATGATCGTCTCGTTGGGTATGCGCACGAAACGGTTGTCGAACGTCCGCAGCTTGACCGAGAGCATGTCCACCGAGAGCACGCGCCCGGTGGTATCCCCGATCTGGATGACGTCGTTGACCTGGAAGGGCTGCTCTCCAAGGAGGAAGAAGCCGCTGATCACGTGCGAGACGCTGGTCTGCGAGGCGAACCCCAGGGCGACGCCGAGGATACCGGCCGCGCCGAGCAGCGGTGTCAGGCTGAACCCGAGCTCGCGCAGCACCGAAATCGCGAGGAGGATGACGAGCGGATAGAACGTGAGCTTCCCCGCCACGAGCCCCCATTGCGGGTCGTAGCGCCTCCCGACCAGCCGGCGTATCCACTTCGAGAGAACGAAGACGAGCGGGAAGCCGATGAGGACGATGGCCACGGCGCGCAGGGTCGGGCCCTGGGCGATCCGCAGCAGGGCTTCCCACAACCCCTCCGCCTCCGGTCCCACCCCTTGCAGCGGGACCGCCCACGTGATGCGCGCCATCTCGACCCCCCTCTCTACAGTCCGATCAGCTTGCCGAACGTGCGGGCCCGGAACCGACGTGCGGGTCGCTCGCGAGCCGGTGTCAGGAGCACCGCCCGCGGCGCCTCGCTCGGCGGCTCGTCATCGAGCTCGAGGTGGCTTCCGTCGGCC
>JBFIOX010000155.1:0-6650 GCA_041610455.1 Gemmatimonadota bacterium | reverse complement strand
GGGAGAGAACGACGCCGACGGGCTCTCCCGACGGGCCGCCTACAACCTGGTCGAGGGCGCGCTGGCAGGGGTTCGCGCGCGGACCGCCTCATGAGGCCTTGGGTGCGCCCGCGGGGCGCCGCCTGGGCCCTCGTGGCGACCCTCACGCTGGGTGGCCCGGCGTGGGGAAGCGCCTCGATGGGGCGGGTCGAAGGGGCGGCCTCGGCGGGCCTCCCGCAGCAGGCGACTGCGGTGGCGGCCGCTCCCCGGCACTTCCCCTCCGACGACAGCCTCCTGGCGCTCATCCGCGGGCGGGTCGAGGAGGGTCGCGCCACGGGGATCGTGCTGGGGGTCCTGGAGGCCGACGGCACGCGGCGCGTGGTGGCTTACGGCGATGCGGGACCGGGCGCGCGACCGCTCGGGCCGGAGAGCGTCTTCGAGATCGGCTCGATCACCAAGGTGTTCACCGGCATCCTCCTCGCCGACATGGCCGCGAGGGGCGAGGTGAGCCTCGAGGGGCCGGCCCAGGCGTACGAGCACGAGGGAATCTCGCTGCCCGCGCGCGACGGGCGGGAGATCACCCTGCTCGACCTGGCGACCCACCGCTCGGGGCTGCCGCGACTCCCGACGAACCTCTCCCTGTCGAATCCCGCCAATCCGTATGCGACGTACACGGTCGAGCAACTGCACGAGTTCTTGTCGGAGCACACGCTGCGGCGCGCGGTCGGGGCGCAATACGAGTACTCGAACCTGGCCACCGGCCTGCTGGGGCACCTGTTGGCGAACGCGGCGGGCGTCGATTACGAGTCGTTGGTCCGGGCGCGCATCCTGGAGCCCCTCGGCATGACGTCGACCGGCTTCGCGCTCATGCCCGAGATGCGCGAGCGGCTCGCCCTCGGGCACGATCAGGCCGGCAACGTCGTCCCCAACTGGGACATCCCCACTCTGGCCGGGGCGGGCGCGCTGCGCTCGAACATGAATGACATGCTGACCTTCCTCGAGGCCAACGTCGGCGAGCCGAGGGGCGACCTCGAGGAGGCCATGCGGCTCAGCCACCAGCCGCGGCAGGAGGCCGGCGGCACGATGTCGGTCGGGCTCAACTGGCACATCCGCGCGGTGGGGGACGACGTGATCGTGTGGCACAACGGCGGGACGGGCGGCTACCGGACCTTCCTCGGGTTCGATCCCGCGCGCGCCGTCGGAGCGGTCGTGCTGACCAACTCGGCGCACGGGGCCGACGACATCGGGTTCCACCTCGTAAATCCCTCGCTGGGGCTGGCTCCGGCGCCGCGGGAGCGCGTCGAGGTCGAGGTACCGCGCGCCGTGCTCGAGCGGTACGTCGGCGCGTATCGGCTCGGCCCGAATTTCATCATCGAGGTGACGCTCGACGGGGCGCGGCTGTCGGTCCAGGCCACCGGACAGCCCAAGTTCCCGATCTTCCCCGAGTCCGAGACCGAGTTCTTCCTCCGCGTGGTGGAGGCGCAGATCACGTTCGTGGTCGAGAATGGCGAGGTCACGTCGTTGATCCTGCACCAGGGGGGCGCCGACCAGACGGCGACCAAGATTCGCTGAGTCGCTCGGTCGCCCGCGCTGGGGCTTTGGGGCCCGGCGCCGTCACGACACTGGCGCCCGCCGCCGCGACCCTGGCCTGCGCCGCCGCGACGCTGGCCTGCGCCGCCCCGCCCCCTGCGCCCGACCCGCCCGGAGCGATCGCCTTCGCCGTGATGGGAGACGCGCCCTACTACTGGTGGGAGGAGCAGCGTTACGAGCACCTCGTCGACGCCCTCAACCGGGATTCGCTCGACTGGGTCATCCACGTCGGGGACGTGTTCTGGATCCCGTGCTCCGACGCGAAGATGATCGAGCGCCGGGAGGCGCTACAGCGGATCCGTCATCCCGTGGTCTTCACGCCGGGAGACAACGAGTGGACCGATTGCTGGGGCCCGCGGGAGGGCGGATTCGCGCCCCTGGAACGATTGCGGTCGTTGCGTGACATCTATTACCCCGAGCCCGGTCGGACGCTCGGGGGGCGTGCCATGCCCGTGGAGTATCAGGCGGCCGACTCGACGTGGGGCGAGTTCGTCGAGAATCAGCGCTGGCGCGCCCGCGGCGTCGTGTTCGCGACGGTCCACCTGGTCGGGAGCCGGAACGCCGGCGAGGCCTTCCCGGGCCGGGGCGAGGCGGACGACGCCGAAGCGAGACGCCGCACCAGCGCCGCGACCGCCTGGCTGATCGACACGTTCGCCCGGGCCCGCGCCGACTCCGCCCGCGCCGTGGTCATCGCCATGCACGCGGCCCCCGGTCTCGAGGAGCCGCCCGAGGACGACTATCGTCGCGCCTACGAGCCCTTCGTTGAGACGCTGGAGCGCGAAGTGGCCGCCTTCGCAGGCCCCGTCCTGCTCGCGCACGGGGACGATCACGATTACGTGGTCGACACCCCCCTCAAAGATCGACGCACGGGCGAGCTGCTGGAGCACTTCACGCGGCTCCAGGTCATGGGATCGCCGGAAGTGGGGTGGGTCCGGGTCACGATCGACACGGCCGGACCGACCTTCCGGTTCGTGCCGCGCCGGATCCCGGGGTGGAAGCTCTGGTAGCTACTTCTCGACCGGCGCCCCCACCAACGACCCGTATTCGGTCCACGAGCCGTCGTAGTTCTTCACGTTCTTCTGCCCCAGGATCTCGTGCAGCACGAACCAGGTGTGGCTGGACCGCTCCCCGATGCGGCAATAGGCCACCACCTCGTTCCCGTTGAGCACGTCGGCGTAGAGCTGGCGTAGCTCCTCGACCGGGCGGAACGAGCCGTCCTCTGCCGCCGCCTTGGACCACGGGATGTTGTGCGCCCCGGGGATATGCCCGCCCACGTACGGCTGCTCCTGGGGAAGGTGGTCCGGCGCCAGCTTCTCCCCGCTGAACTCCTCCGGGGACCGCACGTCGACGAACGCCGCTTTGCCCACCGAGGCGAGCACGTGGTCCCGCAGGGCGCGCAGCTCGGGCCGCTCCGGCTTCAGCGCGGACAGGGTGCCGGGCGTCACATCGACGGCGGCGCTCTCCATCGGCCGGCCCTCCAGCTCCCACTTCTTCCGCCCCCCGTCGAGGAGCCGCACCCTGTCGAACCCTCGATATTTGAGCAGCCAGTAGGCGTAGGCCGCGAACCAGTTGTTGTTGCCGCCGTACAGGACCACCGTGGTGTCGTCCCCGACGCCGGACTTCTCCAGCAGCGCCTTGAGCCGCTTGGCGTCGATGTAGTCGCGACGCAAGCCATCGTGCAGGTCCGCCTTCCAGTTCCAGCCCACGGCGCCGGGTATGTGCGACGCGGAATAGGCGGAAACGTCTTCGTCGACCTCGATCGGCTGGACGGATGCGTCGTCCAGGTGGGCCTCCAGCCAGTCGGTGCTCACGAGTGCGTCGGGGGTGGGCTTGGCCATGGTGCCTCCTCGGGATTGCCGCGGTCGTGCAGGGTCGTCCCATCCAACATTCGCGGTCCTCCCGGCGCCCACCAGGGGGGTCGTCGTGATGCGGGTCTCGATCATCTCCTTTATCATCGCATCGACGCGCGTCCTCGATCGCCGCTCTCGACCGCAGGCACGGTCCGCGGCGGGGGTGGGGCCGGGGACGCCCCCCGGAGAGCTCAGAAGCGAGGTGGGGAACGGGATGCAACGGCGCGAGGTGAGCGCGGCGCGGGCCGCGCGGTACATGCCGGACGTGCTTCGGGCGGTGCCTCGCCTCCTGCACGAGCTGGACCGGGAGCCGCGCTCGCTGTCCTACGGTCGTTTCGATCGCCAGCACTGGGGTTGGAAGTTCCGAGACCATCCGCTGGGCATGCTGCAGACGGCCGCGTATCCGCTGGCGCTCCTCTGGCGCTTTCCACTCCCCGACAACCCCTATCACCGGAGCGAGCGGCTGCTCGGCTGGATCGAAGGCGCGTTCGAAGAGACGCTCGAGCGGCAGCACCGCAGCGGGGCGTTCTCGGCCTTCGTGCCCTACGAGCAGGATCCGATGTCGACGCTGGGGATGGCGCATGGCCTGAGCGAGGCCTACCTGATCGTCCGCGAAGCGCTCGCGCCGCCGCTCGGACGGCGCTTTCTCGCGTCGCTAGGGCGGGCCGCGGACTTCGCGCTACATCGCGACGAAGACCACGCGTTCGTGAGCAATCATTGGGCGTTGTTCGCGGTCGCGTTCCGGACGGCGTACGACCTCCTGGGCGACGAGCGGTACCGCCGACGCTCCGAGCAGGTGCTCGACAGGATCTTTTCTCATCAGTCGCCCGATGGCTGGTATCACGAGTACGGCGGCCCCGATCCCGGGTACGAGTCGCTCGGCATCTTCCATCTGGCGACGTACTGGCGCCGCACGGGCGCGGTCGAGGTCCTGGACTCCCTGCGCCGCAGCGTCGAGTTCTACGCCCATTGCGTCCACCCGGACGGGAGCGTCGGCGGTGGGTACGGCAGCCGCCACACGTCGCTCTACGTGCCCGCGGGCTTCGAAGTCCTCGCGTCGGAGATCCCGCTCGCCGCCTCGGTGGCCGCCTTCATGGCCGAGCGCCTGACGCGCCACAACGTCGTGATCCCTTCCATCGCCGACGTCCCGAACCTCCCGCCGCTCGCCTACGGGTTTCTCGAAGCCGCGCTGGTCCCGGGGGATCCTCCTCCCGACGGGCTTCCTGCGTTGCCCTGCGAGTCGGACGACACGCGAAGGCGCTTCGACGACTCTGGCGTGAGCGTCGTCGGGACCCGTCGCTACTACGCGGTGCTCAACGCGGGCAAGGGAGGGGTGTGCCGTGTCTTCGACCGCGTGGGCGACCGCATCGCATACGAGGACGCGGGGTATCTGGTCACCCAGGGAAGACGCCGCTGGACGTCTCAGCTCACGGGCCTCGCCAGCCCCGAACAGGGGAAGCCCGGGGAGAGGCCGGCCCGCGGCAGCCTCGACGGCGACGATGTGGTGTGCGCCGCCCGGCTGGCGGAGGCGCGTCAGATCCTGCCTACGCCCGCCAAGCTGCTCCTCCTGCGCGCGCTCAACCTGACCCTGTTCCGCAGCCCCCGCATCGGCCACTGGATACGAAAGCGGATCACGGCCCGCCTCATCACGGACCGGCGCTTGGGCCCGTTTCAGCTCCGCCGACGGGTGCGCTTCGGGCCGGACGAGATTCGCTTCGAGGACCGACTGGAGGCGCTCGGGCCGTCACGGGTGGAGGCGGTGGCTTTGCCGCGGTCCTTCACCGGGATCCACATGGGCTCGGCCAAGTACTTCCACCCCTCCGACCTCACCGACACCCCGCTCCCGCCGGTCGGCCACATGGCCGCGGCGCTGAATGGCCACGGGGTCGCGGAATGCGCGTTCGCGCTCCGTTTCTCCGGGGAAGGCGTCGAGCTGGATCGCCTGGACCCGCCGGACGGCATCCGGGAGGGGAACGGCGACCGGTCGGTCGCCGACCCGCGCTGACCTCCGGGCTCCGCGGGCGCTAGCGGCTCGCCGGCAGCGGCCGCGGCTCGTAGATCCGCGTCACGAACATCTGGTCGGACGAGGACAGGATGGGCGGGACCTGCGCCGTGACCTGCTTCACGTGCGGCGCGACCTGCGCGACGATCACCGTCACCGTATAAGAGCGCCCGTCGACCTCGGCCTGGTAGCTGCCGCCCTGAGCGGCGGCGTAGCCTCCCTGGCGGATGCGGTCCAGCACCTGATGCGCCGCGACAGACTGCGTGCTCTGCCACTCCCCGATGCGGGACTCGCGCGCGTTGTCCGTATGGAGCCCGGTCGCCGCCAACAGGCCGATGACGATGAAGGTGATGGCCACGAGGACCTCGACCAGGCCGAACCCCTGGCTCGATGTCGTGCCGGCCATCGGCTCGTTCCCGCCTCGCGCCGCCCGCCCCGCAAGCGTCGCGCACTCCGCATGGTTCCGCGTATCCGGCGTGTTCATCACATCCGCTCCGACCAGGTGCCGGGTATCTGCACGAGACCGCCCGCGAACTGCTGCGCGGCATAGCGGACCCAGCACGAATTGAAGAGGAACTTCTTGGTGCCGTTGGCGATGGAGGCCGGCGGCACGGAGTTGCCCAGCAGCATGTTCAAACCGGCGATCGTGGTCCCGGCCACCGTGTTGTTACCGTTGCTGACCAGGGTCCCGCCCACGAGAAGGATCCCGTCCCACACGAAGGCCCCGTTCAGGGTCAGGTCCCCCCGGGCGATCAGCGTGCCGCGGCCACTCTGCGTAGGTCCGACCGAGTACGCCGTCTGGTCGATGTAGATGACCGGCCACCAGCCCGAATCCATCGCGCTGAAGCCGGGCCACGGATCGACCGGGATGACGAAGTCCGGGGCCACCACGGTCCCGCCCAGGACGCCCCCCCAGTTCAGGTTGAGGGCCTTCAAGTGCTCCAGGCCGCTCATGGACTCGTCGATCGGCGGGTTCCCCGTCGGAACGAGCGAGCCACCCTTCTGCACGTACAGGCCCGGTCCGGTCCCGACGCCGGCCACCGCCGCCTGCGGGCCCGGCGTGCACTGACTCGTGAGCGCGGCGTCGTCGCCGTCGATCGTGCCTGCCCCGCCGTTCTTGAGGACGCCCGCGCCGGCGGTGAGCGCCGCGCGCGCCTTGAACCCGCCGTCGTGGCTCATGGCCACGACGGATAGCGTGCGGCTCGCCGCGCCGCCCTCGGGTGGCAAGT
>JBFIOX010000154.1:0-6655 GCA_041610455.1 Gemmatimonadota bacterium | reverse complement strand
GTCGGGGTTGGCCGCCAACGCCCGCTCGAAGGCCGCCTCGGCCTCGCGCAGGTGCGCCTCGGGGCGCGCGTCGAAGTACTTGGCGAGCAATCGGCACGCGCGCCCGTACTGGGCCCAGGCGGGCGCGAAGTCCGGGTCTTCGGCGACCGCAGCCTTGAGCAGGTCGCGAATCGCCAGGATGTCGCTGCCCCCGAATACGCCGGAGGCGAGGTGCAGCGCCCGCAAGTACAGCTCGTAGGCGCGCGGGCTGGCGGGCACGTCCTGTCGCAGCCGCTCGCGATCGCGCGGAGAGAGAGGGATGGCCACCCCACGCGCCACCCGGCTGGTCAACTCGTCCTGGAGGTGGAAGAGGTCCCCCAGCTCGACGTCCTCCTGCAGCGACCACACCACCGTCCCGGCCGGGACCTGCAGCAGCTGCGCGTTGAGCCGCACGCGGGAGCCGGCGCTCATCAGGTTGCCGGCCAGCGCGAAGTCGACCTCCACCTCCGAGGCCAACTTCTTCAGGTCGACCTCGGCGCCATCCCCGCCGGCCAGCCGCGTGGAACGCACCACCAGGTGCTCGAGTCCCGCCAGCGCGGCGCCGATGGCTTCGGGCAGGCTGGTGGCCAGGAAGTCGATCTCGGGGTCGGGGCGGAGCACGCGGAAGGGCAGCGCGATGAACCGCTGGATCGTCCCGGCCGGCCGGTCGTGGCGCGGATCGCTCCCCGACGTGGTGGAGCGCAGCGCGCGCAACCGCTCCATCCCCTCCTGCAACGCCCCCTTCATGGCGGCCGCGCACTCGAACCTCTCCTCCGGGTCTTTCGCGATCGCACGGCGGATGACCGCATCGATCGCCTCGATCCCCAGGGCCCCCGTGAGCGGCGGAGGCTGCTCGTACGCGCAGGCGTGGAAGACGTCGATCGGGTCATCGCCCGGGAAGGCGTAGCGACCCGACAGCATCTCGTACAGGATGGCCCCGAACGAGAAGAGATCGCTGCGCGGTCCCACCTCCTGGGCGCGCCACTGCTCGGGAGCCATGTAATGCGGCGTGCCCACGATGGCGCCCGTCTGGGTGAGACGCGCGTCGTCCGGGCCCGCGATCGGACGCGCCAGCCCGAAATCGAGGAGCTTGATCCCGAGTGGCGTGAGGAAGATGTTCGACGGCTTCAGGTCGCGGTGGACGAGCCCCTTGTCGTGCAGGAAACCCAGCGGCTCGAGGATGTCGAACCCGATGGCCACGGCGCGGTCGATGCCCAGGCGCTCACGCCCGAGGAGCGCGTCGAGGCCCTCGCCCTCGAGCAGCTCCATCGCGACCCAGAGCTGCCCGTCCTCTTCCTCAACGTCGAAGACCTGGCAGATGCCCGGATGGTTGAGGCTGGCCGCGGCCCTCGCCTCACGCCAGAGCCTGTGGCGCGCGTCGTCGTCCGAGACCGCCCCGAGCGTCTTGAGCGCCACGCGGCGACCCAGGCGCTCGTCTTCGGCCACGTACACGACGCCCATCCCGCCCCGGCCCAGCTCCTCGACGATTCGGTACGGACCCACCCCGGCGCGGGCCCCCGCCCCGGCCGCGTCGGGCTTCGAGCGTTTGCGCATCGGGGGAACCTCGCGGGCCCGGCGCCGCGTGTCGAGAGCGCCCCGCGACCCGGTCGCCCGACCCCGCCAGGCTGGCGCGAAATCGTAATTTTGCCCATGTTTGCAGGTTACAGGGTGGGGTGGCGCGCGGGACGCGGACGGCGTGCGGGAGCGCGCGGGCTTCGCGGCCGGCGGCGCCAGGTGGGCGAGGGGTTCACCCTGAGGTAGAGCGGGGCCAGGACCATGTGGCACGTGATCGGGCTGTTCTGGCTCTTCGTACTCGGTGGCTTGGTGGGGGGGGTGATCGGGTGGCGGTGGCGGGCGCGAAGGGCGTGGCGGAGCGAGCAATCCCTCAAGCGGGAGTGGGCGGAGACCCTGCACGGGGTGGAGTCGCTCAGCAGTCGTAGGCTCGGACAGGCCCGGGAAGCGGCGGACGCCCAAGCCGCCGCCGCCCAGACCGAGCTGGAGGCGCGCACCGCCGATCTCCGGCGCGTAACGGAAGACCGCGATGCGCTCGCGACGCGACTCGCGCTGGCCGAAGGATCCCTCCCACCCGCGGCGCTCTCCCCTCGTCAGGCGAGACCCCCCATGCGTCCCTCCCGTCGCCGGGTCGAGCGAACGGAGCCGCCGGATGCGAACGGGTCTTCGGGCGGGCTGGTGGCCGCCTCCTCCTCGAGTGCCGTCTCCGCGACGACGAACGGCAGCGCCGCCGCGCCGCTTCCGGCGAGCCGGCCGGACCGAAACGGGGCGAAGGGCGCGAACGGGGCGAGGGGCGGGAACGGGACGAAGAGCGCGAACGGGATGAACGGCGCGATAGGTCTACCCGGCTTGTCCTATCCCGACGGCGACACGGACTCGAGCGCTTCCACTGCCGCACCGGGGGGGGCGCCGCAGGGCGCCAAGCGCCGGCCGCTGATCCGCGACGAGCACGGCGTGCTGCGCGACGACTTGAAGAGGATCAAGGGCGTGGGGCCCGTGTTCGAGCGACGCCTGAACGCGCTCGGGTACAAGACGTTCCTCGACATCGCGAAGTGGGGGCCGGCCGAGATCGACAAGGTCACCGCGCTGCTCGAAACGTCGCCGGGGCGGATCCGAAGGCAGGATTGGGTCACGCAGGCCAGGCAGCTGCACGAAGGGCGCTACAACGGCCACGGGCGCTGACGCCGTCGGCTCCCACAACGCGCATCTCGCGCGGAGATTCCGCCCCGCGTAATCTTCGTCTCGGCGTCCGGACTCAACCCGTAGGTGCTTCGATGCCCGTGTACGAATACCGCTGCGAAGACTGCAAGAAGCTCTTCTCGATCACCGAGACGATCTCCACCCACGAGGGAAAGAAGGGGCGCCCGAAGTGCCCCCAGTGCGGGGGTAAGAAGACGGAGCGGGTGTTCTCGGGATTCTACGCCAAGACGGCTTCTAAGAGCTGAAGAGCCCTGAAGAGCTGAGGTAGCCCGCCGGACGGGGCCGCTCCCCCGCCCCACCCGGCGACGCGGAGGGCTCCCGGCTAACCTAGATTTCGGAGACCCCCAGGAGCTCTTCGCCGCCCGCCTCGGCGTACGCGGCGACCGCCGCGCTCCGCCCCTCGCGCGCCTGCGCGCGGAGGTCCTCGAAGTCGGGCTCGGCGCGCAGCGTCTCGAGCCAGGGGTCATCGTCCAGCGGCTGCGCGCAGTAGAACCCCCGCGTCACGACGCGCCGGCCGGCCTCGAGCGCCACCGGCCCGAGCCCGGCCCTCGACAGGGCGCGGGCGAAGTAGAACATGTGCTCCGGATCCCGCAGTCCGGTGTCGAGGGCCCGCCGGTACGCGCGCTCCGCGTCCGCCCCCCGCCCCTCGAGGGCCGCCAGCAGGCAGTCCACGTAGGCCTTGACCGTCCCTTCGGCCGATTGCGCGTCGGAGCCGCGGAGGATTCCGAGCGCCGTCTCGTCGTCGCCCCTCACGGCGTGCAGCAGGTCAGGGCCCGCGACCCGATCCATCTGACCGAGCAGGAAGTACGTGTGGTGCACGCTCGTCTCGAGCTTCGGATCGAGCCGGCGCCCGCGCTCGTGCGCGGCGAGCGAGGCCTGATAAAGCCCGCCGAAGCGCGCCGCGGCCACCAGGCCGGCGTACAGATCGGCATCTGCCACCCGAGCGCGCACGCGACCCAGCAGGCGCCGGAGCGCCTCGATCGGCTCGCCGTGCTCCTCCAGCTCGAAGAACGTGTAGTAGTTGTGGAACAGGGGAGAATCGGGGTTGAGCGCTTTGGCTCGCTCGAACGCCTGTCGGGCCAGATCGAGATGCTCTTCCGTGTTTCCGAGCCCGTACTTGGAGATGATCCGGCACACCCGTCCGTACCGGGCCCAGGCGGGCGCGAAATCGGGATCGGCGTCGAGGCAGGCGCGCAGCAGATCCCGTTGCGTCATGTTCGCGGTCGCCGTGAAGCTGCCGCCGCCCGCGCGCGCGTGAATGGCGCGCAGGTAGAGCTCGTAGGCCCGCGCGTTGCCCGGTACGTCCTGGCGCAGCCGCGCCTGCTCGCGCTGTGAGAGCGGAACGGCGAGGCCCTCCACGACACGGCGCGAGAGCGCGTCCTGCACCTCGAACAGGTCGCCCAGAGACACCTCCTCCTGGAGCGTCCACACGACGGTTCCCTTCGGGACCTCGACGAGCTGGGCGTTCAGACGGAGACGCGACCCGGCGCTCATCAACGTGCCGCGCAGCACGCAATCGACGTCGAGCTCCGCCGCCAGCTTGCGGGGATCGGTCTCGCCGGCGGTCGTCCCCTCGGCCAAGCTCGTGGAGCGGACCACGACGTGCTCCAGCCCCGCCAGCGCGGCGCTGATCGCCTCCGGGAGGCTGGAGGCGAGGAAATCCAGCTCGGGATCGGGGCGAAGCAGCCGGAAGGGCAGCGCGATGAACCGGCGTAGCTGCGACACGGCCTCGCCCGTACCGGTCGCCGAGACCCCCGACGCGTTGCGCAGCCGGTCGCGCGCCACCTTGAGCGCGGCCGCCATCTCGGCCGCGGTGGCGTAACGGTCGCGCGGCTTCTTCTCGAGAGACCGTCTGACCACGTTCTCGATCTCCTCGATGCCGGCCGGACCCGTCAGTCGTGGCGGCTCTTCGAACGCGCAGGCGTGGAACACGTCGATGGGGTCGTCGCCCGGGAAGGCCCAGCGGCCCGCCAAGAGCTCGTAGAGGATCGCGCCGCAGGCGAAGATGTCCGTGCGCGGACTGATGGGCTGCGCGCGCCACTGCTCGGGCGCCATGTAGTGGGGGGTGCCGATGATCGAGCCCTCCTGCGTCAGTCGGGTATCGGGCGCCGACACGTGCTCGACGGTGAGGCTGAAGTCGAGCAGCTTCACCCCGTGGGGGGTGAGGAAGATGTTCGAGGGCTTGAGATCGCGGTGCACCATCCCACGGCTGTGCAGGTACTCGAGGGGCCCCAGGATCCCGAGGCAGATCTCGAGCCCCTCGTCGATCTCGATCCTCCCGCGCGCGATCCGGTCGAGCAGGCTCTCGCCCTCGAGCAGCTCCATGGCCACCCACAGCTCGCCCTTTTCCTCCCCCACATCGAATACCTGGCAGATGCCGGGGTGGTTCAGGCCCGCGGCGGCTCTCGCCTCGCGCAACAGACGCGCCCGCGAGGTGGGGTCGCCGTTCTTGGTGAGCGTCTTGATGGCGACGATGCGGCCGAGCCGTTCATCCTGGGCGGCGTACACCACGCCCATGGCGCCCTGACCGAGGACGTCCCGGATCTGGTAGGGTCCTACTCGTGCCCGCACGGAGCACCCCTCGACCTGGAGTCGACGACCCGAAAGACCGGACCGAGCTCGCGCAGCGGGGCCCACGGTGGGCTCGCCGATGGCGTCGCGGTCTAATCCAGGCAATCTGAGGGTCGACGAGGCGCGTGCAAGACCCGACGGCCCGCGCACGGCTCGTTCCCTCACCCCTCCGGGCACGGCTCCTCGCAGGACTCGAATCCGGCGGGCTCGACCTGGATGGTCGTATGCTCGATCCCGAATCGGGCATCGAGCTCCCGGGTGAGACGGCCGAGCAACCCGGGGACGCCCGAATCGCTCGGCACGACGTGCGCCGACAGCGCCACGAAGCCCGAGGTGATCGTCCACACGTGCAGGTCGTGCACCTCGTCGACGCCTTCGACCCGCAGCATCGCATCGCGCACCTCGTCGATGTCGAGGTGTCCGGGCACCCCCTCCATGAGCACCGCGACCGCCTCGCGGGTGAGACGCCAGGCCGAGTGCGCGATGAGGACGCCGATCGCCACCGAGGCGATGGGATCGGCCAGGTTCCAGCCGAAGGCGAGGACGAGACCTCCCGCGACGATCGCCTGGACGCTCCCCAGCGCGTCGGAGAGAACGTGCAGCCACGCGCCGCGAACGTTCAGGCTGTGATCACGTCCGCCATGCAAGATCCACAGTCCGGCCAAGTTGACCGCCAGCCCCCCCGCGGCGATGGCCATGAGGAGTCCGCCGGCCACCTCGGGCGGGGCGCGCAATCGCTGCCAGGCCTCGACGAAGATCAGGATCGCGACCGCGATGAGCGTCCCTCCGTGGGCGAGCGCGGCCAGAATCTCCGCCCGGTGGAAACCGTACGTCCGGTCCGCAGGCGCGGGCCGGGCGGCGAACCAGGTCGCGAAGAGCGCGAGCGCGAGCGAGCCGGCGTCGGACAGCATGTGGCCCGCGTCCGCGAGCAGGGCCAGCGAGCCGCTCAGCACACCGCCCACGACCTCCGCTCCCATGTAGAGCACCACGAGGACGAGGGCGATGCGCAACCGGCGGGTCACCTGCGCGCGGCCGGGGGCTCCGGCCCGGCGCGTGTGGGCGTGCTCGTGCGGATGCGATGACATGGCCGGAATCTCGAGCCCGTCCGGGCGCGGCGCGAGCCGCGAGACGGAGCGTCGCGTCGCCCCTGCCGGCGGGGCGTCGCCGGCTTCAGAAGGCGAGGACCACCCCGCGCGCCGGTTCGCCCGTGGCGCGGTGCAGCGCCGCCACGTAGAGCGCCACCTGCGCACGGTACGCGTCGCGCGCGAGGGACACGTCGCGATCCGTCTTGTAGTCGACCACGACCCAGCGGCCCCCGCCGTCCCGGCCATCGGACTCGCGGTATGCGAGGTCC
>JBFIOX010000153.1:0-6670 GCA_041610455.1 Gemmatimonadota bacterium | reverse complement strand
TTCCAACACCGGCGCTTGGGGCGGGATGTCGAGCTGCTCCTAATCGACCGGGATGCCCTACGGCGGACCAGCGGTGCGGCCCTGCCCGCCGGGCCGTTTCGGGAGCGCTGGCGCAGTGCGGTGCGTCGCGCGCACGTCGTCCTCTTTACGGGCCGCGAGCCCTGGAGCGCGGAGGTAGCGGCGTTCGACGCGCGCCTACGCGAGACGCTGGCCCAGCGGCACCCCGAGCTGCTCCTGGCCGCCCTGTCGCTCGAAGCGAGCCCCCCGAGACCGGTCAACGAAGCGGCACGCGCGGCGGGCGGCGGCGCGGGGCCTTCCATCGCCTTGACCGGGATCATGAAGCCCAATCTCTTCTTCGACCTGGCACGGGCGCACTGCCCGTCGATTCGAGTGGAGCGCGCGCTGCCCGATCATGGCCTTCCCAGCTCCGGGCAATGGAGCGAGCTGTGCGGAGCGGCGGCACCGGGGGGAATCCTCTTGACCCAAAAGGACCTGCCACGCCTGGAGCACCTGCTCCCCGCCGCCCTGCCGCTCTGGGTGCTGCCCGAACGTCTGGTGTGGCGCGCCGGCGAGGCCGAGGTGCTGGCGTATTTGCGTCGGACGGTGCCCGCGCCCCGTGCGGGGGGGGACGCGGCGGCCGGGCGCGGCGGAAAGTCGTCGGTCGCTTGAAGCGTCTCGAGTCGGACGTCCTCGTGGTGGGCAGCGGGATCGCGGGGCTTACGACAGCCCTCAAGGTGTCGTCCTACGCGGATGTCGTGTTGGTCACCAAGAAAGACCGTGTCGATTCGAACACGAACTACGCGCAGGGGGGGGTTGCCGCCGTCTTCTCACATGAGGACGAGGTCTCGCTCCACGTGCGCGACACGTTGCTCGCCGGGGCCGGTCTGTGCCACCGCCGGATGGTCGAGGACCTGGCCCGGGAGGGCCCGGCGCGCGTGCGCGAGCTGATCGACTGGGGCGTCCGCTTCAGCCGCGATCGCGAAGGCCAGCTCGCGCTGGGCCGCGAGGCCGGGCACAGTCGGCGACGCATCCTGCACGCGGCAGACCTCACGGGCCGGGAGATCGAGCGCGCGCTCCTGGACGCCGTATCCGGCTCCCCCCGGGTATCGGTGCTGGACGACCACTTCGCCTGGCGGCTCATCACGGCGCCGCACCGCACCACCCGACGTGCGCGCTGCACGGGGGCCATCGTGCTCGACGTGCCCGGAGGCGAGTGGATCGACGTGCGCGCCCGAGCGGTGGTCCTGTCCACGGGAGGCTGCTGCCGACTCTACCGGCACACGACGAATCCGGACATCGCCACGGGCGACGGCATCGCGATGGGATACGCGGCGGGTGCGGCGGTGGCCAACTTGGAGTTCATCCAGTTCCATCCCACCGCGTTGTTCCCGGCCGGATCCCGGGCCTTCCTCATCTCGGAGGCCGTGCGCGGCGAGGGCGCGACGCTGCGCGCCGGCGACGGATCGGATCTCATGGCACCCCTGCACCGCGAGGGATCCCTGGCGCCTCGCGATGTGGTGGCGCGGGCCATCCAGGCCGAGCTGCGGCGGAGTGGGGCCGATTACGTGGCGCTCGACGCCTCCACCATCCCGGAGGCCCGCTTTCGCGAGCGCTTTCCGACGATCTTCGAGCGCTGCCGCGAAGCCGGGATCGATGTGCCGGCCGAGCCGATCCCGGTCGTGCCCGCGGCCCACTACCAGTGCGGCGGGCTGCTCACGGACTGGGACGGTCGGACCTCGCTGCCAGGCCTCTTCGCGGTCGGCGAGGTCGCCTGCACGGGGGTGCACGGCGCCAACCGGCTGGCCTCCAACTCGCTGCTCGAGGCCGTCGTGTTCAGCCACCGCGCGGCGGCCCGCATTCGGCTCGACGTGGCGGACGCGGGGGGGCCCGACGCGCCGCCGGAATCTCCGCCGGCCCTCCCCGATCCGGGCCCGGACGCGGAAGCGGTGGAAACGGCCGTCCGCGACCTCATGTGGGAGCACGTGGGCCTCGTGCGCGACGACGCGGGACTCGGACGGGCGCGCGAGGCGTTGGCCGAGCTCCAGGTCGCCGGCGTCGGCACGCCGGCGGAGTCGACCGGGGCGATGCGGGCGCGCGAGGCGATGTTCCAGATCCTCGTAGCCAGCCTCATCGTACGTTGCGCCGAGCGCCGCCTGGAGAGCCGCGGGCTCCACTTCACCACCAGCCACCCCCACCGCGACCCCGAGCGCTTCCTTCGAGACACGGTGCTGGCCCGGTGATCCAGGTGCGGGTCGTCGCGGTGGGGAAGCCCCGCACGCCCGGCTTCGGGCGCGCGATCGAGGAGTACGAGGCGCGCCTGGGGCACTACTTCCGGTTCGAGGCCGTCGAAGTGCGGCCGGCCGCGCTCCCGGATGCGCGGGCGGATGAGGCGCGCGAGCGAGAGGCGGCGGGCCTCGCCGACCGGCTCCCGCCCGAGCTCGAGCTCATCGCGCTCACCCGCGAGGGCACGGCCTGGTCCACGCGACGGCTGGCCGGGCACCTGGAGGACATGCAGACCTACGGCCGGCCGGGCGCCGCGTTCGCCATCGGCGGGGCGCACGGCCTCGCCCCCTCGCTGCTCGAAGCCGCGCGCCACCGCCTCTCGCTCTCTTCCATGACGCTTCCGCACGAGCTCGCGCGGCTCGTGCTCACCGAGCAACTCTACCGCGCGGGGACGCTCCTCCGCGGCGAACCCTATCACAAGGGCCCGTGAGCGCGCCCGCCGAGTGGTTCCGGGAGTGGTTCGGCGAGACCTATCTGTCCCTCTACCCGCACCGGGATGAGGCCGAAGCGGCGGCCGGCGTCGCGCTCTATCTCCGCCACGCCTCGCACCGGGAGGGGGATCGGGTGCTAGACTTGGCGTGCGGCGCCGGCCGCCATCTCGAGCCCCTGCGCGATGCGGGCCTGCGGCCGGTGGGGATGGACCTCTCGGCGACGCTCCTCACGGAGGCGGCGGGGCGTGCCGGTGCGCGCGGCTCTTTGGCGCGGGGCGACATGCGCGCGCTCCCCTTCGCCGACGGGGCGTTTCACGGTCTCGTCAACTTCTTCACCTCGTTCGGATATTTCCGCTCGCACGATGACGACGCGCGCGTCCTGGCGGAGATGCGGCGCGTGCTCCGTCCCGGAGCGCCCTTCATAATGGATTACCTCAACGCGCCCTGGGTGCGGGCCAGGCTCCGACCGGAGAGCCGGGGAGAGCTGGACGGACGGCCGGTCGTACAAACCCGTTGGGTGGAGGGCGACCAGGTATTCAAGCGCATCGAGATCGGGGGCGACGACGGCCGCCCGCCCGAGGTGTTCCACGAGCGTGTGCGGCTCTATTCCGCCGAGGCGCTCGAGGGGCTGCTGCGCGCGGCCCGCCTGATCCCCGAGGCTCGCTACGGGGGGTACGGCGGGGAGCCGCACTCCCAGGCCTCTCCCAGGCTCCTCGTGTTGGGGAGCGCGACGTGAGCGACCGGTCGGGGATCCTCCCGCGCGCCCTGGCCACACCCGATTCGCTGGCCGGCCGCTTGCTGGCCGACGAGGGGCCCGTGCGGCTGAGATGGGCCCACGACCTGCTCGCGTGCGCACCCCGCCCGGCGGATCTGGCCGCCGGGTCCAGGCTACCGGCCGAGGCGTTCGGCACCAGCACGCCGGCCGTGGCACGCAAGCTGGCGCGCGTGCTGGAGGGCGGGGGTTTGGTCGTGACGACCGGGCACCAGCCCCTCCTCTTCGTGGGACCGCTGTACGTCTTGTACAAGGCGGCCACAGCGATCGCGCTCGCCAGCGAGGTGGAGCGCGTGTCGGGCGTTCCCACCGTCCCGGTCATCTGGATCGCCTCGGACGACCACGACTGGGACGAGGTGGGGCGAGCCTGGTTGCTCGATGGCGACGGGGACCTCGTGACCCTCACGCTGGAACCGCCCGACGGCTTCGCCGGACGGTCGGCCGGCCCGGCCCCGCTCCCCGAGGCGATCGATGGTTTGTGTGCGCGAGTCTCTGAAGTACTTCCAAATTCAGAGTTTACGAAATCCTATATCGAGTCGCTTCGAGAGCACTATGCGCCCGGACGCGCCGTCGCCGAGGCGTTCGCCGGCCTCCTCTCGGCGCTCCTCGCGGGCCAGGATTTCGCGTGGCTCGACGCGGGGGGCGGAGCGGTCAAGCGAGCAGCCGTGCCGCTGTTCGACCGGTTGCTGGAAGGACCCGAGGCGGCGCTCGACGCGGAGCGGGCGGGTGCGGTGACGCTGCGCGACGCGGGGTTCGAGCCGCCGATCACCCCTATGCCGGGCGCGCTCCCCCTGTTCTACGACACCGGTGAGCGCAGGGAGCGCCTATACGCGGACGGCGACGGGTTCAGGGCAGGGCGCGACGGTGACGTCGAGCCCGCCGCGACCTGGCGCGCCCGCCTCGCCGACCGGCCGGACGCCTTTTCTCCCAACGTGTCGTCCCGGCCGGCCCTGGAGTCCTTCCTCTTGCCGGTGGCGGCCACGGCGCTCGGACCCGGCGAGATCGCGTACTGGAGCCAACTCCCGCCACTGTTCGATCGTCTCGGCGTCCGCTTTCCGGCGATCCAGCCGCGTGCCTCCTGGATCTTCGTCGAGCCCCGCATCGCGCGGCTTCTGGAGCGGCTCGAGCTCGTGCCCGAGGCGCTCGAGGACGGGGGCCGAGCCGCCATCTCCGGGTTGACCTCGGCCGGACGACCGCCCGAGGTGGAGGCGGGACTGGCCGAACTGCGGCAGGCCATCGAGGGAGGGCTCGCATCCCTCGAGACGCCGCTGATGGCCGTGTATCCGGGCCTGCGGAGCTCGCTGGGCAAGATGGGCAAGGCGCTGTTCGACGCCGTCTCCGAGATCGACCGCCAGATCGAATCCGAGACCCGCACCCGTCTCGACACGCAGATCGCGCGGGTGAGACGCGTGGCGGCGAACCTCTTTCCGGGCGGAAGACCGCAGGAGCGCGTGCTGAACCCGCTGTATTTCCTGAGCCGCTACGGACAGGCGTTCATCGAGGACGTGCGAGGCGCCACCGAGGCGTGGATACGGGACTCGTTGGCCCGGGCCGAACGCGATGGATAGCTTGATGGTCTCGCGGGTATCCTGTGGAAGAGGGCCCGCGTCCGGCCGCCGCGTGGCCGCGATCGATCGAGAGGAGCTTCCGGAGACGAACGAGCCGTGATGACCGCCGCGTTCGCGATAATCCTGGGAATGATCGTCCTCATTCCGGTGCTGGCGATCCTTATCGACTCGCCTCTGTCGGAGGCGCTGGCCCGCCGCATCGCCGCCAAGGAGGGGCCGGAGGGAGGCGCGCGCCTCGAGGCCCTCGAGAAGGAAGTGCAGTACCTCACCCAGGCGGTGGAGAGCCTGCGGGACGAGGCCGACTTCGTGCGCTCGCTCGTCGAGGGCCGCGCGCCCGTGGAGTCGCTGCCGCCGGGCGAGGATGAGGCGGGCGACCCGCCGGCCCCGCGGCCGTCGGCCACGGAGGATCGCTAAGCTGGCGACCGAGGCGCGGCAGGGCTCGGGACGCTCGGCCCTGCTCGTCGGCGCCGGCATCCTCACAAGCCGCATTTCGGGATTCGCGCGCGATGTCGTGATCGCGGCCTTCTTCGGCCTGGGACCGCTGATGGACGCGTACACGGCGGCGCTCCGCATCCCGAACATCCTGCGCAACCTGTTGGGCGAGGGCACGCTCTCGGCCTCCTTCGTGCCGGTCTTCTCTGCCGCGCTCGGCCGGGGCTCGGAGGATGCGAGGCGCATCGCGCGCAACGTGCTTGGCTGGGTGCTCGCGGTGGCAGGCCTGGTGGTGGCCGTGGGGGTCGCGACGGCCCCGCTGCTGGCCCGGCTCGTGGCGCCCGGATTCGACGCGGAGCTGAGTGGGCTGACCGCGCGCATGGTTCGGATCCTCTTTCCGACCGCCGGGCTCATGATCGCCGGCGCCTGGTGCCTCGGGGTCCTCACCAGCCACCGGCGCTTCTTCCTTCCGTTCGCGGCGCCGGTCGTGTGGAACCTGGCGCAGATCGCGGGTCTGCTCTGGGGCGCGCGCCAAGGGTGGGAGCCGCTGATCGTGGTGCTGGCGTGGTCGACCTTGGCCGGGAGCGCCCTGCAGATCGCCGTCCAGCTGCCGACCGTCCGGCGCCTGGTCGGCTCCCTGCGCCCCAGCCTCGAGCGCGGCTTCGAGCCGGCCACACGGGTGGCGAGAAACGCGGTCCCGGTCGCTGCGGGGCAGGGCATCTTCCAGGTCTCGAGCTTCACCGACGTCGTGCTCGCCAGCACGTTGGTGGCCGCGGGGTGGGGTGGGGCGGTGAGCGGTCTGTACTTCGCGCAGCGTCTCGTCATGCTGCCCATGTCGCTGTTCGGCGTCTCGGTCGCCGTGGCCGCCCTGCCCGAGATGTCGCGCGAGGGAACGCGCGATGCCCTGCTGCCGCACCTCGAGCGCGGAGTGCGGCAAATCCTTTATTTCATCGTCCCCTCCGCCGTGCTGTTGGGACTGTTCGGCGACGTCATCGCGGCGGTCCTGTTCGAGCGCGGCGAGTTCGACGCCGAAGACGTGCGCATCGTGCAATGGGTCCTGGCCGCCTACGCGATCGGGCTCGTGGCCACTGGTCTCGTCAAGCTGATGGCCAGCACGTTCCACGCGATGCAGGACACGAAGACCCCCCTCAAGTACGCCGCCTTCGCGGTCACCATCGGCATCG
>JBFIOX010000152.1:0-6697 GCA_041610455.1 Gemmatimonadota bacterium | reverse complement strand
GTGAACGAGCTGGCGCGCGCGCTGATCGAGATCGGCGGCCGGGACGTTCCGGTGGAGCACGCCGCGAGCCGTCCGGGCGAGCTGCTCCGCAACGCGCTCGACTACAGCGAGACGCGGTCGCTCGGCTGGGAGCCGCGGCACGCGCTGGTCGACGGGTTGCGGGAGACGTTCGAATCGATCGTGAGAGGTGGCGCATGATCCCGACCCCGGGCCATCCCCTCGCGCTGTCCGCCCTGTGGTTGCAAGGCCGCGTGATCGACTCGCCGCTCGACATGGTCCTCGGGGCCACGATCCCCACCAAGATCATCCTGGTCGTGCTTGCCATCTTCTCGCTCGCCTCGTGGGTGCTGATCTTCTGGAAGTGGCGAGAGCTGAAGGGCGTGCAGGAACAGGCCGACAGGTTCGTGTACGCGATGGAGGGATCTCGCGGCCTGGTCGATCTGCACCATGCCCTCCTCAGGCTCGAGGATTCGCCCTTCTCCCGGGTTTTCCGCGAGGGCGTCAGCTTCTTTTCGGATCTCCGACCCGGCTCGCTGGAGGGGACGGCGGCCAAGGAGGGTCTCACGCGGACGCAGCTCGAGACCCTCTGGTTGGTCCTGGAAAAGGGGCTTTCGCAGGAGCGCGACGAGCTGGGGCACGGCATGGTGTGGCTGGCCATCATCGGGTCGGTGAGCCCGCTGCTGGGCCTCCTCGGTACCGTGGTGGGCGTGATGAACTCCTTCATCGGCATCACCGCCGAGGGCTCGGCCAACATCGCCGCCGTGGCGCCCGGGATCGCCGAGGCGCTCACCACGACGGTGGCCGGACTGGCGGTCGCGATACCTGCCGTGATCGCCTACAACCACTATGCGTCCCGGCTGCGCCTGTTCGTGAGCGAGCTCGAGGGCTTCGCGAGCGAGTTCGTGGGCACGCTGGCCCGGGAGGGCCGGCTGTGAGCCGCGCCGAAGCGGCCGCGAGGGCCGCCCGGGCGGCCGCGTCGCCTGTCCCTCGCACGGCACGCCGCAACGCCCCTGCCCGAAAGGATGGTCGACCGTGAGACGCCGCTTCACCCAGGAGGACGGCATCGGCGTCCGGGCCGAGATCAACGTGACGAGCCTGGTCGACGTCGCATTCACGCTGCTCATCATCTTCATGATCACGGCGCCGATCCTGCAGGGCGGCATCGAGATCCAGGTCCCCGAGGCGGCGGCGGGGCCGCTCAGCTCCTCCCAGGCCCTCGTCGTGTCCGTCGACGCGGAAGGCCAGATCTACCTGGACGACGCCCCCGTGACGTTCGATGAGTTCGACGCCACGATCGAGCAGATTCTGCGGCGTCAGGACTCCGAGGAAGTGTTTCTCAAGGCGGACACGGATCTCCGCTTCGGCGTCGCGGTACGAGTCATGGGACGACTTCAGGAAGCGGGGGCGAGCGCCGTGAACATCATCGCGAACCCGGATCCCCGACGTCGCCGATGACGGAGCCCGTGTCGCGCTGGGCGACGTTCCGCGGGCGGCGGGAGGGTCCGACCGAGGGCCCCCCGCGCGAGGCCCTGTTGGGATCGCTCGCGGTGCACGGCTCCGTGATCGTGCTGGCGGCCCTCGCCTCGGCCGCCACCCCCATCGACACTCCGCCCACGAGCATTCGGGTCCGCATGGTGGCCGCCGCCCCCGCGGATGCGCCCGTGCGCGTGGACCCCTCACCCCCGGAAGTGGCCGAGGAGGAGCACCGGCCGCCGCCCCCGGATCCCACGCCGGAGCCGCGGCCCCGCACGGAGACGCCCAAGGTGCAGGCCGAGGTCCCGGTGCCGCGGCCGCCGGAGCGAGAGCCCGCCCGCACGGCCGAGGTGGGGGACGAGCCGATCAACGTGCAGCTCGAGGGCCGGAACTTCGAGTTCCCGGGCTACATGGCGAATATCATCCGGCAGATCCAGCGATATTGGCGGCCCCCTCCGGGGGGGCGCGCCTACCGCGCCGAGATCTCCTTCGTCATCCACCGGGACGGATCGGTCACCGACATCCAGTGGGTCCGCCGATCGGGGAGCGCGAGCTTCGACCTCATGTGCTCCGGGGCGGTGGAGGCGGCGGCGCGCGAACGCGCCTTCGGACCCCTGCCGGCGGGCTATCCGCTCGATCGGCTGGCGGTCTCGTTCTATTTCGACCCGACCACGCGCTGAGCCGGCGGGCAGCGAAGCGCGCCGCGGCGGGACCGTGACACGCGAACGGATAAGAGACACATGCTGCGTATAGAAGATTCAAGGATGAGGTGCGGGCGGACGGCCGCCGCGCTCGCGGCGTTGGTCATGAGCGTCGGAGGTCCGGTCGCGCCGGCCGTGGCGCAGGACCCGGTCGAATCGGGGGGCGTCAGGCTGGGGATCCAATACCAACCCGGATACATGCCCGCGCTGGTGATCGCGCCGGTCGGTGCGGCGGCCGGGCTGGACGACCTCGCAGCGGCCGTGTCGGAGATCCTGCGTACGGATCTCGACTACGCGGACCGCTTCGAGATCGTCACCGTGCCCGATTCCCTGCGTACGGGCGGACCCCCGAACTACGCGCTGTGGAACCAGCTCGGTGCGGTGTGGCTGGTGACCGCCGACGTGAGCGGCTCGCCGTCGTCGCCCATCCTGCGCGTGGGCCTGCACGACGTGGTATACGGGTCGCTGAAGAACGTGCAGGCGTTCAGTCTGCCCGCGCGTGGCTCCTCCGAGTTCCGCATGGCCGTGCACCGGGCCTCCGATGCGGTCGTGGAATGGGCCACGGACGGGGAGCCGGGGATCGCGGCCACCCGCATCGCGTTCCGGCGCCGCGCGGCGGATGGTACGTCGTCCCTGTGGATCGTGGATTCCGACGGCCACGACGTTCGCCAGATCTCGACGGGGGCGCGTTACGTGTTCTCGCCCGCGTTCTCGCCAGACGGGTCGCGGCTGGCCTACACGACCCAGGACGAGGCGGGCAACTTCGCGCTCATGGAGACCAACCTGGTCACCGGACGCCGCCGGACCTTGTCCACCAACACCCTGATCCTGACGCCGAGCTACGCGCCGGACGGGCGCCTCGCCTGGGCCGAGACGACGGGGGACGGCGTGGAGATCTATCTGGAGGGGGCCGGTCGCCTCACGACGACCCGGGGGGATGCCCTCAACCCGACGTTCTCTCCCGACGGTGCCTGGTTCGCCTTCGAGGCCGACCCCACCAACCAGCCGCAGGTCTACGTACAGCGGGTGTCCGGCGGCCAGCCGCGCCGCATCAGTGTCTATGTGCGCGGCGAGCGCACGAACGCGGTGGGACCCGACTGGTCGCCCACCGGCGAGCGGATCGCCTACGCCGCCATGAGCGGCGGCGCGTTCCAGATCTTCACCGCGAACCCCGATGGCGGCGATCGGCGCATGCTCACGTCGCGCGGCTGGAACGAGGCGCCGAGCTTCGCTCCGGACGGACGGCACCTCGTGTTCTCCTCCGAGGACTCGCGGGGCCACGGACTGTGGGTTCTGGACACGGTGACGGGGCGCAGCCGGGCGCTCGTCACGGGCCGCGTGGACGCGCTGCCCGACTGGTCTCCGAGGCTCCCGCCGGGCTCGTAGCGGATCCCGGCGGGACCCGCGCGGGACGGTTCCGGAAGCCTCTATGTGGCCGGAATCCCCACGCTTGCGGCACACCCCCGCAGGCGTACCTTATACGTGGGTGGGGCGGCACGGGGATAGGTGTTTTCCTTCCGCGGTGAAGCCCGGTTCCTCGCTATGTGAGCCACGCGCGCTCACAAGGAGAGTATGATGCGGCGCAGCCAAACTTTCGCTGCGGTTCTCTTGATCCCCCTGCTGGCCGTCGCGTGCGGCGGGAATCCGCCGCCCGAGCCGGTCGAGCCGATGCCGGCCCCGACGGCCCCGCCGCCGCCGCCAGACGACTCGGCGGAGCGAGAGGCGATCGCGCAGCGGCTGTGCGATCGCGCGGCCGCCGCCATGCAGTCGGGCGACTACGCCACGGCCCGCCAGCTCTTGCAGCAGGTGGTGCGGGAGTACCCGGGCACGCGTTGCGCGGAGTCGGCCCCGGACCAGATCCGGCGCGCCGACGCGCTGGAAGCCATTACGGCCCGCATTCACTTCGACTTCAACCTGGCGACCATCACCGATCAGGCCGCCGCCGTCCTGCAACGCAAGGCGGAGGTGTTGCGCGCGTACCCGGGCGTGCGGATCACGATCGAGGGCCACTGCGATGAGCGCGGCTCGCTCGAGTACAACCAGGCGCTGGGCATGCGCCGGGCTCGCGCCGCCATGTCGTACCTGGCGAGTCTCGGTCTCGACGCGTCCCGCTTCCAGGTGGTGACGTTCGGGGAGGAGCGCCCGCTCGCCGTCGGCGCCAACGAGACCGCTTGGGCCCAGAACCGGCGAGCCGAGTTTCGGATCACGGCGGGAGACATCTGATGCGTGCGCCGGCGGTCGTCGGGTTGATCGCGCTCGTGGCCGCCGGCTGCGCCACCAAGGCCGACGTCCAGCTGCTGGGCGATTCGATCGAAGCCGATCTGGCCGCGATGCGGGCCGATCAGGCCGCGCTTCTGGCCCAGATCCGGGGCGAGCTGGACAGCCTCGACGCGGCGGGCGCCCGCCGTGAGTCGACGGGACGCGGAGAGTTCGAGCGCCGCGTGCGCCGGCTCGAGGACATCATGGGCGAGCTCCTGGAGGTCACGTCGCAGAGCCACCAGTTGCTGCTCGAGCTGCGGCAGGGTCGAAGCGCCGGTCCCCAGGGGGGGCCGGCCATGGCGGGCCCGGGCGACCCCGGGCCCAGCCGAACCCTGGGCGCCGATTCCCCCTCGCAATTCTACGGTCTGGCGCAGGAGCAATTCCGCGCCGGCAACCTCGAAACGGCGCGCAACGCGTTCCGCGATTTTCTCTCCGACAACCCCCGGCACGAGCTGGCGCCCGACGCGCAGTACTACATCGCCCGCACGTACGAGGACGCGGGGGACATGGGGAACGCGCTGGCCGAGTATCAGCGCGTGACGGAGCTCTACCCCGACTCGAACCGGGCACCGGCGGCCCTCTACCGGCGGGGTCTCATCGAGGCCGCGCGCGGCAATACGGCGGTCGCCCGCCGCCTGTTCACGCAGGTGGAAACGGGGTACCCGAACAGCCCCGAGGCTCCTGAGGCGCGCAGGGAGCTGCGGAGGCTCGGAGGGCCGGAGGGCGGTCGCTGAGGCGACGCCCCCGCTCCGGCCGTGCAGTGTCCCAGCTGTAACCATCCGGAAGACCGCGTCGTCGACTCCCGAACCAGCCGGGGCGGGAGGGCCACCCGCCGCCGGCGCGAATGCCTGAACTGCGGGCACCGTTTCACCACCTACGAACAGATCGAGGAGGAACCCCTGCTGGTCCAGAAGCGGGCCGGGGGGACGGAGACGTACGATCGAGCGAAGCTACTCGCCTCGATCCGGGTGGCGTGCGCCAAGCGGCCCGTCTCGAATGCCGAGATCGAGGCGTTGGTGGATGGGATCGAGGAGTGTCTCGCGGATTGGGACGCCAACGAAGTCCCGAGCATGGAGCTGGGGCGGCTCGTCATGGAGGGTCTGCGTACCCTCGACCAGGTGGCCTACGTGCGCTTCGCCAGCGTGTACCGAAACTTCCAGGACACTACGGAGTTCATGGAGGAGGTGCGGGAGTTGGTCCGTCGCGCGCAGTATACGGCGCCGGGCCAGGTCGAGCTGTTCACGTCCACGGAGGAATGATCGATGGGAGGGCGAGGGCAGGCCGAGATGCCCTTCCTGGATCACCTGGAGGAGCTTCGCAAGCGGCTCATCTGGGCGCTCGTAGCCCTGTTGGTCGCCTGCGCCTTCGGGCTCTGGGCGGTGGCGGAGCTGAACGTCCTGGGCATCGTCGAGCGGCCCATCCAGGACCTCCTTCCCAATCAGAGGCTCCTCTACACCAGCCCGACGACGCCTTTCTTCATCACCCTCAAGCTCGGGTTCATCGTCGGGCTGATCCTCGCCTTTCCCTTCCTCGGCTATCAGGCCTGGGCGTTCCTGTCGCCGGCCATGTACGAGCACGAGCGGAAGTTCGCGCTCCCGTCGATCGCCGCGGGCACGCTCTTGTTCTGCGCCGGCGTGGCCATGGCCTATTTCCTGGTCCTCCCGCTCGGGCTCAAGATCCTGCTCGGGTTCCACAGCGAGGCGCTCGACCCGTTCATCACCGTCGACGAGTACCTGAAGTTCGCCACCGGGCTCATCCTGGCGTTCGGGCTCATCTTCGAGATGCCCGTTTTGCTCGTATTCCTCTCGATGGTGGGGATCGTCTCGCCCGAAGGTCTGGCCAAGTACCGCCGTCACGCGATCGTCGTCATGGCGATCGTGTCGGCCATCCTCACGCCCGCCGATCCCTATACGATGCTGGCGATGATGGTGCCCATGCTCGTGCTCTACGAAGCGTCGATCGGCATGGCGAAAGTGCTGCGCGGTCGTCGTCGGGAGCGCGGGGAGATCGCGAATAGGGAAGGGAGCGCAGCCTGACCCCGACCTCCGTCCGCGGCGCGCTGCTTGTCGCGCTCACCCTGGGAGGCCTCGGGAGCGCGGAGGCGGCCCGCGCGACCCCCGCCGGCCCGGTCGCCCCGCGCCAGGCCGCCGCCGCGGACACCGACAGCGTGCGGCCCCCGCCGACGGCGGCGGACACGACCGCGGGCGACTCGGCCCGGGCGGACACCGCGTCCGGGCGCGCCGCGATCCCCGCGCAGGCGCGTG
>JBFIOX010000151.1:0-6698 GCA_041610455.1 Gemmatimonadota bacterium | reverse complement strand
GGAGCCCTCACCGCGCTCGGGCTGCTCACGCCGGCCACGCTCTCGGCCGGGCGGCTTCCGGCGGAGACGGCGCGACCGGGCGCGGCCGTGGCCCGCGACCGCAGGCCGGCGGACTCCGCGACGCGCGCGCCGGCTCCGGTGGGCCCGGTCCCCGCGTTCCCCACGCTACCCCGCGCGGACGCGATCCAGGCGACGGACCTCTCCGAGCTCACCCTCGTCGAGGCCGTCACGCTCATCCGCCGCGGCGACGTTTCGACCCTCGAGCTGGTCGACGCCTACCTGGCACGCATCGATCGCTGGGAACCCGCCTACCGTGCCTTCAACACGGTGCTGGGCGAGGGCGCGCGCGCGGCGGCGGCGCGGATCGGTGCGGCGGGCCGATCGGAAGCGGCGCGGGGGCGTCTTCCGCTCGGCGGCGCGCCCCTCGCCCTCAAGGACAACTTCTTCACCGCCGGTGTGCTCACCACGGCCAACTCCCTGTTGTTCGAGACCTTCGTGCCCGCCTTCGATGCCACGGCGTGGGCCCGCCTGCGCGCCTCGGGGGGGATCCTCCTGGGCAAGACCCAGATGGGGCCGCTGGCCACGACGGACGCGACGACGCCCCAGGGGGAGCGCACGACGTCGAACGCATGGTCGCCGTACGATGCGACGCTGAGGCCGGGCGGGTCGTCGAGCGGCTCCGCCACCGCGGTGGCCGGCCGGCTGGCCGCTTGTGCCACGGGGACGCAGACGGGGGGCTCGATCACGAATCCGTCGGCCGCGCAGGGCCTCACCGGCCTCAAGCCCACCATGGGGCGGGTGTCGCTCCACGGGATCCTTCCGCTCACCTATACGCGGGACCACGTGGGTCCGCTGGCGCGCGACGCGCGGGACGCCGCGGCGATGCTTCAAGCCATGGCGGGGCCGGACGCGGCGGACCCGCGATCCCAGGGGCTCCCCGCGGTGCCCGACTACGTCGCTGCCGTCGAAGCGGTCGACCGGCGTGGAGCGCCCGGCCTGCGGTGGCCCACGCGCATCGGGGTGTTCGCCGACTACCTCGACGAGCCCGAGCAGCCTCGCGAGCCGGATTTCTCCGAGGGCGGGGTCGACGCCGGCGGCGGGCGCGCCGAACCGGTCGGCCAGCGGGCCGACCGCCCCCCACCGCGCAGAAGCGGGAGGACGGGCACCGGCGGAGGCGCCTCGGCGCACCGGCGGGCCACGGTGGAGGCCCGGCGTCACATGCTGGGCGCCTTCGAGCGGCTGGGGGCGGAGATCGTGGAGGTGCCCTATCCGGCGCGGTGGGAGACGCTGACGAGCTGGCCCTTCAACGATGTCCGCCTGCCCGAGCGCTCCGAGATCTTCCTGGAGCACCTGCGGCGCGACGTTCGCGGCTTCGGGGTTTCGCTGTCTCCCTGGATCAACGGTCTCCTCCTGCCGGCCGCCGAGTACCTGCGGGGCCAGCGCGCGCGTCTGATCCTGCTCGAATCCCTCCTCGACGATCTCTTCTCGCGCTGCGACGTGGTCGTGCAGACGGCGCCCTTTCCCTTCGACATGGTGGGCCTCCCGCTTCTCGCGTTCCCGATCGGGTTCGAGAGCGAGTCGGTCGGCGTGCCGCGCCCCGTGAGCGCCCTGCTGGGCGGGCGACCCTTCGGCGAGGAGCGCCTGTTGGCGTTGGTGGCGGCGTACCAGCGGGTGACGGAGTGGCATCGGCGGCGCCCCCCCGATCCCGATCGGTTCGAGCGCGGTGAGCGGGGCGGGGAACGTTCCGGGGCCAGGTCCCGGCTCGACCTCGACGACGTCATGGCGTTCGGGCAGTGATCCCGCGGGAGAGGCCGCGCGTTCCGGTGCCGCACCCGTCCCGGGGGGCGCGTCCGTGCGGCCGCCGAGCGGACGGCCCTGCGGCTACACCACGTCGTGCGGGATGAGGAACAGCGTCACCACCATCACAGCCAGCCCGAGGCCGAACGCGAGGGTGTTGCGGCCGGGTGCGGAGGCCTGTCCCTCGGGCAGGAGGTCGGCGGCCCCCACGTAGAGGAACGACCCTCCGGCGGCGGCGACGATGGCTCCGATCACCTGCGGGCTGGCGGCGCGCAGGAACGCATAGCTGGCGAGCACGGCGACAGGGGTCACGAAGGCCACCGCCGCGCTGTAGCGCACGGCCTTGGCGCGCTCCGAGCCACCGTGGTAGAGGACGCCCATGGAGGCGATGCCCACGGGCAGCTTGTGCGACACGACGAGCGCGGCGATGACCCCGCCCGTCAGATAACTGGCCGAGAACCCGGCCCCGACCGCGATCCCGTCCAGCACCCCGTGCAGCGCCAGGCCCGCGATGGCGGCCCAACCGTACCCTTCGGGATTGTGGGCGTGATGGTGCCCGCAGTCCTCCTCGATGCGGGCGTGGGGATGCGGGAGGAAGTGGTTCTCGGACACGTACAGGGCCACGAACGCGACGAGGGCCCAGGTCATGGCCCGCGACGTGCCCACCATGTCGGCGGCACGGGCCAGCAGGTGCAACAGGGACCCGGCCACGAGGAGCCCGCTGGCGAAGGTGATGAGCTCCGCCGTATGCCGCCGCGCCCAGGCTTCGTGCCGCCACATGAGCCAGACGCCGGCCAGCCCGGCCGCTCCGGCGAGCGCCGCGAAGAGGAGTACGGGGATCCAGGCAGGCATGGTGGTCACTCGATCGGCGCGAGGCGGCGTGGCCGGCGACCGTCGTCGGCGAGAATTGCACGCATGAGCCCGAAAAGGCTACGTTTCGTGCGATGATTGGGCAACCACTCCGGCGGAGGCTGAACGCGGGTTTCCTCGGCGTGGCGGCGGTCTGCGCCCCGCTGGCGCTCCCGCTGCTCGACGCCTCCGAAGACGCCCGCGCGACGCGTGTCGAGAGCCGGCACGATCCGGGCTCCTGCGCGGCGTTGCACGATCACGCCGCGTGCAAGCAGCTGGCGAAGTCGTTCTCGCGCCTGCCGGCTCCGCTGCCGGTCGACCTCCCGGCCGGCTCCATCGCCTCGCGGGCGGCCCGGCCCGCGGACACCTGGCGGACCTCACGACCGCATTGGCCCGCCCCCACGCCCCGCGCCCCCCCGCCCTCCGTCTAGCCCACAGCAGCCGAGTCGGCCCCGACGCCGCCTTCCGCGCCGCATCACGCGGGTGACGCATCGCGGTGCCCGGCCGTCTCGATAGGCCCGATCGCGAAGACGGAGCGACAACGATGAGATGGATGGGGACGATCCCACGCGACCGCCGCGCCGTGGCGCCGGTAGCGCTGGCGTGGGTGATGGTGGCGGCCCCCATGGCCGCCCAGCAGCAGCCGACGCGAACCGACTCGCTCGAGGCGAGGGTCGGGCGGCTCGAGGCGCTCGTGGACAGCCTGTTGCGCGAGCTGCGGGCGGCCAGGCAGGCGCCCGAAGCCGCGCCGGACGATCTCGAGCGCTTGCGCGAAGCGGCGCGCGCGGCGGCGGCGGCGGCGACGCCCGCGACGGCGGACACGGGCGGGCAGGCGCCGAGTCGAACCGGCAACCTCAACCTCCTCAACCCCGAGATCAGCATCACCGGCGACTTCGTGGGCGGACACTTCGACCCGGCCGACGGTGGCTCGAGCAGCACCGCCCTGCCGCGCGAGTTCGAGATCTCGTTTCAATCGGCGCTCGACCCCTACACCCGCACCAAGATCTTCTTCTCGAGGGAGGAAGAATTGGAGATAGCGGGCCTCGAGGAGGCGATCGCCGTGCCGGGCGAGGAGGGCGAGGCCGAAGAGCACGGCGGCGGCCTCGACCTCGAGGAGGGGTACTTGTATTGGGTAGGGTTGCCGGGATCGATCGGACTCAAGGCCGGACGGTTCCGACAGGAGCTGGGGCTGTACAACCGGTGGCACACGCACGCGCTGTTCGAAGTCGAGCGGCCGCTGGTCGTGTCCGCATTCCTGGGCGACGACGGGCTCATCCAGACCGGGGCCTCGCTCGTGCTGCCCAGCCTGCAGACCGGACCCGCCACGCAGACGGTGACGCTCGAGGCGACGAAGGCGGGCAACAAGCTGTTCGACGGCGGCACCGACTTCTCCTACCTGGGCCGCTTCCAGAGCTTCTGGGACCTCGGGCCGTCCACGTACCTCCAATTCGGGGTAAACGGGTTGACCGGGGGCAACGACGAGGCGGATCTCGACGCGTCGCTGATCGGCGTGGATATCGCCTTCCGCTGGGCGCCGCCCTCCCAAGCCCGGTACCGCGAGCTGACGCTGAAGGGCGAGTGGTATTGGGCGGACCGGGATGTCGACGGGGTGGATTTCGACGGAAACGGGGGGTACGCCCAGGCCAACTACCGCTGGGACCGGAGGTGGGTGACCGGCCTGCGCGCCGATTGGCTGGACGGATACGGCGACGGCCCGAGCGTCTTCCAGCTCGTCCCGTCGCTCAGCTGGTGGCAGAGCGAGTGGGTCCGCCTGCGCTTGCAGTACAACTACCTGAAACGCGCGGGGCTCGACGCCGATCACACGTTCCTGGTGCAGGCGGTGTGGGCGGTCGGTCCCCACAAGCACGAGACATATTGAGGCGACGATGATCGATCGACGGAATATGACGCGCGCCGCTCGGCGCGAGACGAGGCGGAGGCGACGGGGCGGCGCGACGGCCCGCGGGTTGCTCGGGTCGTGGCTGGTGGCGGTGGCCGTGATTCCAGCGCCGGGGACCGACGCGCAACAACGGCTCAAGATCGTGGGCTCGCTCCCAACCTACGCGGCCATCGCGCGCGAGGTCGCGGGGGACCTGGCCGACGTCAGCGCCATCGCCCGGGGCGACGAGGACCCGCACTTCGTGAGCCCGCGGCCGAGCTTCGCGCGGCTGCTCCAGGGCGCCGATCTGTTCATCTCGACGGGCCTGGATCTCGAGCTGTGGGTGCCGGGACTGCTGGAGCGGGCCAACAACCCGAGGGTGGTCGAGGGAGCACCCGGACACGTCGTGGGATACGCGGGGATCGAGCTCCTCGACATTCCTCCCAGCGTGTCCCGGACGGGCGGGGACGTGCACGTGTTCGGCAACCCGCACATCCACACCGATCCCATCAACGGCATTCAGATCGCGCGCAACATCCTGGCGGGTCTCAAGCGGGTCGACCCGGGCAACGCCGGGACGTACGAGGCGCGCGCGCGCGATTTCGAGTCCAGAGTCCTGCGGGCCCTCTTCGGCGATCGGCTCGTGGAGCTGCTGGGCGCCGATGTTCTCCTGTCGCTCGCCAAGGGAAGACAATTCTGGACGTTCGCGGAGCGTCAGACCTTCGAGGGCCGGCCACTGACGGAGTACGTGGGCGGCTGGCTGGCGCAGGCCGCCCCCTTCCGCGGTCGGCAGATGGCGTGCTATCACAAGAACTGGGCCTATTTCAGCGCCCGGTTCGACGTCCCGTGCGCCGTGTTCGTGGAGCCGAAGCCCGGCATCCCGCCCTCGCCGGGTCACGTCCGAAGCGTGATCCAGTACATCCAGGAGCATTCGATCCCGGTGCTGTTCGCCGCCAATTACTTCAGCGATCGCCAGGTGGAGCAGGTCGCCCGGCGCGCCGGCGCCCGCCCGCTGGTGGTCCCCGAGCACGTGGGCGGGGCCCCCGGCTTCGACACGTACTTCGACCTGTTCGACGCCTGGGTGCCGTGCCTCGCCTCCGCGTACGGCGGACCGGCGAGCGACTGCGCGTTCGGAAGGTCGAGCGCCGGCGGCCGTTGAGCGCGGCGGTGGGTGAGCGGAGCGGCCCGTGAGCGCGGGGCGGGTGGACGAGCGGCGCGCGAACGAGCGACCCGTGGACGAGCGGCGGGTAGGCCGGCCGCGACCACCGGCCAGACCGTGAGCGGCGGGACTTCGACGATGCGGACGACGGTGTCCGGGGCGACCGGGACGCACGGGTGCAGGAGGACGACATGCTCGAGCTGATGCTCACCCCGCTGGCGGCCGCGCTCCTGCTCGTCGGGACGCACGGATATCTGGGAGTCCATATCATCGCGCGGGGCGTGATCTTCGTCGACCTGGCACTCGCGCAGGTGGCGGCCCTCGGTTTCACCGCGGCCACGCTGATCGGCTTCGCGCCCGGGTCGCTCGAGACCTATCTGGCCGGGGTGGGCGCCACCCTGGTCGGCGCGTTCGTGCTCAGCCTGTCGCGTATCGAGCATGAATACGTCACTCAGGAGGCGCTGATCGGCGTCGTGTACGTCGTCGCCTCGGCCGCCACGATCCTGCTCGCGAGCAAGGCCCCGCGGGGCTCGGAGCACGTGGAGGAGCTCCTCACGGGCACCCTGCTGTGGGTCACCTGGTCGGAGATCTGGAAGACGGCGGCGATCTACGCGGTGGTGTTCGCGATCCACTGGGCGCTGCGACGCCGCTTCCTGCTGATGTCGCTGCACCCGGAGGAGGCCGCCGCGCGGGGCTGGCGGCTGAGCCGGTGGGACTTCCTGTTCTACGCCTTGTTCGGAATCGTGGTGACGTCTTCGGTGGGCATCGCGGGCGTGCTGGTGGTCTTCACGTTCCTCGTGATCCCCGCCGTGATCGCCTTCATGTTCGTGACCACTCCCTACCGGCTCGTCGCGGTCGCCTGGGCGGTCGGCCTCGTCGCCACGCTGGCGGGTCTGCTGGCGTCGTTCAGCTTCGACCTGCCGACCGGCCCGATCATCGTGTGCTCGTTCGGCCTCGCCCTGCTGATCGCCTTCCTCGCCCGTCGAACGCGGACCGCCCGCGCGACCTGACGTC
>JBFIOX010000150.1:0-6706 GCA_041610455.1 Gemmatimonadota bacterium | reverse complement strand
CGCTCCGCCGCCGGATCGCCCGCGCCGCCCCAGAGGGCCGCCCACACCTCGTCCAGGGCGAGCGGGGCCGCCCCCAGCCCCAGCCCCGCCACGACCGCGGCGGCCAGCGAGAGCCCCAGCGCGACCAGACTCCAGGGACGCTTCACCCGTCGCACCGGGGGACGAAGGGCGGCGGGGGGGGCGGCTCCAGCCGCGGGTGGACGGCGGTGGCGATGTGCCACGCCGCCTCGACGACCCGCGGTCCCAAGCGGTGCACGAGATCCTCGTCGAGAAACGAGACCCGGTCATCCCTCACCGCCGTGACGCGCGGCCACCCCGGCCGGCCGGCGGGATGCCGCTCGGAGCGGTCCGCCTGGGCGGGGACCGGCACGAGGACCCGGTCCGGATCGCGATACACGATCGCCTCGAGGCTCACGCGCGGGGCAGAGGGAGCCAGATCGCCGAAGATGTTGTCCGCGCCGGCCAGTCGAAGGAGTGAATCGAGGTAACTGGCCCGCCCGATCGTGGTGGGGGGATCCGGCCACACGTCGTAATAGATGCGCACGCGCGGGCGGCCGCTCGCCGCCCGGCCCACGCGCGCGAGTCCGAGGCGAATGTGCGCCACCAATCGCTCGGCCCCCGCCTCGCACTCCGCGACCCGCCCCAGCGCGCGGATGCTCCGTTCCAGATCGGCCAGCGTATCGTGGCGTAGCGGCAGGGCGTGGACTCCGAGCGCCGCCAGCCGCTCCACCACCCCCGCGTTGCCGGGTCCATCGTACACGATGACGAGGTCGGGCTCCCGGGCCAGCACCACCTCGAGCGACGGACGCATGCCGTCCCCCACATCGGTCACCCGGCTGGCCTCCGGCGGGTAGGTGTCCCAGCGCGTCCTCCCCACCAGACGGTCTCCGGCGCCGAGGGCGAAGAGGATCTCGGTGGCCGCCGGGATGAGGGAGACGATGCGGCGGGCCGGACCCCCCGCAGGCACGCGGTCGCTCGCCGGGCCCCGCAGCGCGCCGAACGCGAGCGCGCCCGCCCCGGCGACGAGGATCGCGGTGCCGACGATGTGCCGCTTGTTGGGTCTCATCCCCGCTCCCGGAAGGGAGGGGGGAGCCGATCGGCTCGTGCGGCGCTAGGCCCGCCCCGCTCTTCCCGCGAAGAGGCTGCATTGGGGCATGGACCAGCACGTCTCCTGGCTCGAGGCCCTCGCCGCGCCGCCTTCCGGTACGAACCGTGGCATCTCGCGGGCGAGCGGGGATTCCGATCCCCCCGGCCTCTCACAGTGGCGGGGCCGCGTCGGATTCACACCGACTTCCGTTTGCCCGTCCATGTCAGAGTAACGGTGGAACATGATGGGATGCTGCGCGCCCGTGCAAGCGGTCGCGCGGGACCGAGCGAAGATTGGGGAGACTACGGCTCGAAGCGGCCGAAGTCCTCCGGATCGAGTCGCTTGAGGTAGTCTCGCAACGGCTCCTCGGCCCCTTCCGCCTCGCCGAACGCGGGATCCGCGACCTGCGCCGCGGCTCCCGGCTCCGCCTCCGCGTCGTCGGCATCGAAGGCCGCCTGCTCCACGTCGAGCGAGGAGATCTCGAGCAGGCTCTCATCCGCGAAGATCGGGGCGTCCGCCCGCAGCGCCAGCGCGATGCTGTCGCTGGGCCGCGAGTCGATGGAGATCACCTCGCCGTTCTGCTGGAACACGAGCGAGGCGAAATAGGTGTTGTCGACGACCTTGGTGATGAGGACGCGGACCAGGGCGCTGCCGAGACCGCGCACCACCGCGTTGAACAGGTCGTGCGTGAGGGGGCGCGCGAAATGGATTCCGGCCAGCTCCATGGCGATGGCCGAGGCTTCGCCGGGTCCGATCCAGATGGGGAGAAGGCGCTCCCCGTCCTTCTCCTTGAGGATGACGACGGGCGTGCTCGACGTCTTGTCGAGTCCGAGGCTCGCGACCGTGACTTCTCGCATGCCCTGCTCCATCGTTCAGCGCGTTCGTCTACGCCGGCGCCCGCCTCATCGGGATCAGGTTCCTTGATCCCACGACGCCAGGTACCGCTCCTGGGCCGCCGTCAGCGCGTCGACCTCGATGCCCATCGCCGCCAGCTTGAGACGCGCGATCTCCTGGTCGAGCTCCACCGGGAGCCTATGCACGTCCTTTGCCAGGGCCGCGCCAGCCTCCCCGAGGAGGTACTCGGCCGCCAAGGCTTGGTTTGCGAAAGACATGTCCATCACGCTCGCGGGGTGGCCTTCGGCGGCCGCCAGGTTGATGAGACGCCCCTGCCCCAGGATCACGATCCGCTTGCCCTCGAGCTCGTACTCCTCGACGAAGGGACGCAGATCGCGCGGGCCGCTGGCGATTTCCTGCAGTCCCGCGACGTCGATCTCCACGTCGAAGTGACCGGAGTTGGCGACGATCGCTCCATCCTTCATGAGGCGGAAATGCTCCTCGCGGATCACGTCGCGGTTGCCCGTCAGGGTGACGAAGAGATCGCCCACGCGCGCCGCCTCGCGCATCGGCATCACGGCGAAGCCGTCCATCGTCGCCTCGAGCGCCCGCAGCGGGTCGATCTCAGTGACGATCACCTTGGCGCCCCCGCCGCGCGCGCGCATCGCGACGCCCCGTCCACACCAGCCGTACCCGGCGACGACGACGGTGGATCCCGCGAGGAGCATGTTCGTCGCCCGCAGGATGCCGTCGATCGTCGATTGGCCCGTCCCGTACCGGTTGTCGAACAGATGCTTGGTGAAGCTGTCGTTGACCCCGATCACGGGGAACTGCAGCACCCCGTCGGCGGCCATGGCCCGCAGCCGGATGATCCCGGTCGTCGTCTCCTCGGTCGAGCCCCGGACGTTCCCGAGGATTCGGGCGCGCTCGTCGGCCGACAGCGACGCGACCCAATCGCGCACGACCGGGTGGAGGTCGTCCAGCCTGTCCAGCGCGATCATGTGGAGGGCCCCCACGACATCCGCCCCGTCATCCATCGTGACGACGGGCTCGTGGGCGATGGCCGCGCGGATGTGATCGTAGTAGCGCTCGTTGTCCTCGCCCTTCACGGCGAACACGCCGATTCCGCAGCGGTCCACCAGGTAGGCGGCCACGTCATCCTGCGTGGAGAGCGGGTTCGAGGCGCACAGCACGACGTCGGCTCCCCCGGCCTGCAGGGTCTCCATCAGGTTCGCCGTCTCGGTCGTGACGTGCAGGCAGGCGGACATGTGCTGCCCTTCGAAGGGGCGCTCCCGGGAGAATCTCTCCCGGATCTGCCGGAGCACCGGCATCGTCCGCTCGGCCCAGCGCACGCGCTTTTCTCCGGCGCCGGCCAGGGACAGGTCCGCCACATCGTATGCGTTCTGCGTCATTTCTCTCATGGAGCCTTCGTTCCTCCCACGCTCAGGTACGGCCCGCCGCACGCGCTTCGGACACCTCGGCGGCCAGCTCCGCCGCGCGGTCCGTGCGCTCCCAGGTGAATCCTTCGTCCTCGGGCGGACGCCCGAAGTGTCCGTACGCGGCCGTGCGCCGGTAGATGGGACGCTTGAGCCCGAGCCCCTCGATGATCGCGGCCGGTCGCAGGTCGAAGACCTCCTCGATCCGCGCTGCGAGCCGCTCGTCCTCGAGGCGACCCGTCCCGAACGTATCGACCATCACGCTCACGGGCTCGGCCACGCCGATCGCGTAGGCGATCTGGACGGCGACCCGCTCCGCCAGGCCCGCGGCGACCACGTTCTTGGCGATCCAACGGGCCGCGTAGGTAGCCGACCGATCGACCTTGGAGGGATCCTTGCCCGAGAACGCGCCGCCCCCGTGACTGCCCACCCCTCCGTAGGTGTCCACGATGATCTTGCGGCCGGTCACCCCCGCATCCCCCTGCGGGCCGCCGATCTCGAACCGGCCCGTGGGGTTGATGTGGTACGTGATGCGGTCGGCGTCGTAGAGGTCCCCGGGAAGCACCGGTCGCACGACCCGGTCGATGATCTCCCGCCGGATCTGCTCGTTGCTCGCGGCCGGATCGTGCTGCGCGGACACGACGACGGTGCGGATCGCGGCGGGGCGGCCCTCGCGGTATTCGACGGTGACCTGTGCCTTTCCGTCGGGCCTCAACCAGTCGATCTCGCCGCTCTTGCGCGCTTCGGCGAGGCGGCGGGTGAGCGCGTGCGCCAACGTGATCGGCAGCGGCATCAGCGACTCGGTCTCATCCGTCGCGTAGCCGAACATCATGCCTTGATCCCCGGCCCCACCCCGATCCACCCCGCGCGCGATGTCGGGTGATTGGCGGTCGAGCGCCGTCAGCACGGCGCAGCGATCCCACTCGAGCCCGAACGCGGCATCCGTGTAGCCGATGTCGCGGGCGACCTCACGGGCGATGCCTGGAATGTCGAGAGACGCGCTGGTGGTGATCTCGCCGGCGACCATGATGAGACCCGTGGTCACCAGCGTCTCGCAAGCGACCCGGCCCTCGGGATCGTCGGCGAGCACGGCATCGAGCACGGCGTCCGAGACCTGATCGGCGATCTTGTCCGGATGGCCTTCGGTCACCGACTCGGATGTGAACCGCTGCGTTCCGCGAAGCACGGCGATGCTCTCTTCCTCTGTGTCCCTGGTCGCGCGCGTACGGTCGCACGCTTGAAACGGGTCGCAATACTGACTCACGGACCCTCGCCGGGCAACGCGCTTTGGCGCGAACCGGCCTGGATCAATACGCGAGCGTGGCAGTCTCGAACGGCACCGTCGCCTCCAGGTATTCCTGGATCCTCCGAGGCAGGGTGCGCGCCCGGTCCGGATCTTCCAAGTCCTCGCAAATGGTCGCGAGCTCGGCCGCAGACACCGTGCCCACGAGCTCGCGCACTTCGGGAATCGACGAGGGTCCGAGACTGAAGTCCCGATACCCCAGCCCGAGCAAGAGGCTCAGCCCGACCGGGTCCGTGGCCAGGTCGCCGCAAACCCCGGTGTCCAGGCGGGCCCGGCTCGCGAAGTCGAGGACGCGCCGATACATGCGCAGCATGGCGGGGTGGAGCGGATTGGACAGCCGCTGCAGGCGGGCGTTCCCACGATCGACCGCCAGGGCGTACTGCGTCAGGTCGTTCGTGCCGAGGCTGATGAAGTCCACGTAGCCGCTCACGAGGTCCAAGGTCTCGGCCAGGGCGGGCGTCTCGACCATGACACCCAGCGGAACGGATGCCGAGTCCCCCACGTCACGCAGGACCTGCTCGAGCATGTCGCGGGTGCGCGCCATCTCCTCCTCCGATATGACGAAGGGCACCAGGATCCGCATGCGGCCCTCCGGCCCCGCCGCGCGCACCGCCGCTCGCAGCTGGTTCCGGAACAGGTCGGGGAGGTCGAGACAGACGCGGATGGCCCGCCACCCGAGGTAGGGATTCTCCTCCTGCGGCATGTCGAGGAAGAGGGGGAACTTGTCTCCGCCGATATCGAACGTCCGCAGCGTGACGGGGTGGTCCGGAAAGCCCTCGACCACCTCGCGGTACGCGCTGTACTGCTCCTCCTCGCTGGGTATGACGCGTCGCCCGATGACGAGGAACTCCGAGCGGAACAGCCCGACCCCCTCGGCCGCCACCCCGCGTGCAGCGGCCACGTCGTGCGGCTGGTCGATGTTGGCCCGCAGCCGCACGCGCACACCGTCGGCCGTATGCAGCGGCCGGACGGGCGCGTCGGCCAGGCGGTCGCGCATCTCCTCGAGGCGCCGGGCCATCTGGTTGTGCGCTCGTACTTCCGCGGCGGTGGGGTTGACCACCACGCGTCCCGTGCCGCCGTCGAGGAGCGCAAGGCGTCCCTCGAGGAGCTGTGGCAGACTCGCGCCCACGCCGACCACCGCCGGGATCCCCAGCGATCGCGCCAGGACGGCGCTGTGGGCGGTGCGTGAGCCGGCTCCGCTCACCAGACCGAGCGCGATCCCCGGGTCGAGTCGAACCGCGATGCTGGGCGTGAGGTCTTCGAACACGAGGATGCCCGGCTCGACCGGAAGCTCCAGGGGATCGGACTCGTGACCGTTGAGCCGCGCGAGGACCCGGAAGCGGATGTCTCGGAGGTCGGCCAGCCGATCCACCACCATCAGGTGCGCGATGTCGAGAATCGATGTCCGGAGCTCCGTCAACCGCCAGTCGAAGGCGCGCTCGGCCGAGAGCAGGTTCTCCCGGATGTAGCGCATCGTCCCCTCGATGAGATCCGGATCTTCCAGCATGAGCATCTGCGGATCGAAGATCTTCGCTTCGACGTCCCCCAGGGTCTCGCAGGTGCGATCGCGCAACTCGCGCACGCGGTCGTGCGCCCAGGCGCGGGCCTCCTCGAAACGAACCACCTCCGGCTCGATCTCGGAGGGCTCGATCGTCCGATGCGGGGGCGAAGGAAGGTCCCACAGCACCCGCCGGATGGTCCCGAGGGCCCGCCCGGGGGCGGCGCCGATGCCGAAGACCGTCTCGCTCTTGCCGCGCTTGGGGCTCACTCGGCCTCTCCCGCTACTTCCAGATCGTCCGCCAACTCCTCGCCGAACCCGGCGTGGACCAGCGCGACCAACGCCTCGGCGGCCGCCTCGCAATCGTCTCCCACCGCTCGGATCATGATGCGCGAGCCCGCCTCGGCCGCCAGCATCATGACCCCCATGATGCTCTTCCCGTTCACCTCGAGTCCATCCTTCTCCACCCACACCTCGGCCGCGAAGCGCCCCGCCAACCGGACGAACTCCGCGGCAGGTCGAGCGTGGAGTCCCAGGCGGTTGCGGAT
>JBFIOX010000149.1:0-6711 GCA_041610455.1 Gemmatimonadota bacterium | reverse complement strand
TTGCGGTGGCCCGGGATGGCGAAGCCCCGCAACCGCGTATCCAGAAAGCGGAATCCGACGAGGCTCATCACGAACGATCCGTCCCACGGGTCGAGCTCGGTCCCGGCCGGTACGTAGGGAAGCAGGACGTCCGGATCGACGTCGAAGTTGACGAGCGCGAGCCAGCGCCAGGCCGCGGTCAGGAACGGCGCCGCGGCGCGGGGGCCGCTCCCCGGCGACGGGCGCGCACCGCGCTCAGAATCGTTCAGGGGTGACGCGACGCGTGTTGTAGGTCTCCAGATACCGCCGATGCTCGACATCGTCGGGATACGACTCGTCCGGTCCGTAGGGGTACCGGCTCGCCGCCCGGAAGGGCAACGGCTCCACCCGCCATCCCTCCCCCGTGTTCAGATCGCCGTCCTTCACCCAGCCATCCGTGTAGACGAGGAACGTCCGCGTCCAGCCGGCCGGAAGCACGGGCAGCGCTTCCGCGTCGAACGAGAGCGTGATCTCGTCTCCGGCGTTGGCGATCACGTACATGTCGTCTCCCTCGAGAAGGAGCGGGCGGACGTCGCCGTAGCGCGTGTAGCGACCCTCCAGGTCGTGCCATTTGGGAGCCGTCGACACGTGCTCGTAGTCGAACCAATGGGGGCCGTACCGCCCTCCCTTCCGGAATTCCCGGGAGAACCCGCGGTAGTGGAAATCGGCGGCCGCGGGTGCGAGGGCCGTCACGCGGGCCTCGTTGGGGCCGGGGCGCGTGGGCCCGACCGCGAAGAAGGCGTGGTCCCAGAAGATCTGCAGGTCGGTGCGGATGCGGACTTCGCGGTTCTCGCTCGGGAAGCGCCCCGACAGATCGGCGATGACCGTCTTGTCCTTGCCCGACGGGAAGCCGAGGTCCTCGATCGCCGTGACCCACGCCCCATCCCGGTCGCGCACCTGCAGGCTGGGAAGGCGCGGGGGCGGTCGCCCGCCCTGGCGGAGCGCCACGTTGATGCTGGCGTCGGTGGGAAAGATCCACCCCGTGAGGTAGAGCACGACGGAATCCGCGCGCGCCGCCGGACCCAGATCGAGGATGAGATCGTGCGGCTCGGCCATCCCCTGGTGCCGTCCGGGGCGGAAGCCCGCCACGTATCGGAAGTCGCGGGCGGCCAACGCAGCCAGCTGGTCGACGCCGTGCTCATCGCGCGCCGCGACCGGTGCGTGGGGCGTGCCCGCGCGCCACAGGCGGAGGTCGGTGGGGGCGGGCGGCACGAACTTCTCGTCGACGTACAGCCGGAGCGAGTCGGGATGATCGACGGCGACGAGCCGGACCTCATCCACGTAGATCGTCTCCCACAGCTCCTCGGTGAGCTGCATGACGTACGCGCCGTCGCGCGGCCGCAGAACTCCGTCGGGCAGGCGGCGGTACTCCTGTGAGGGGAAGGCCGGCGCGTAGGCCCGCGCCCCGTCCCCGCCCAGGATGCCCAGCGGCATGCCGAGCGCGCTCTTCCACATCACATCGCCCACGAACTCGAACGACGTTCCGTTCCACACGTAGAGGAGGGGGCAGGAGCCCTTGAGCGTCTGCTGCTCGATCAGGTCCTGGTCGGTGCCGGGGAAGTAGAGATCCTGTGCCACCCCGTTCGGCCACTCGACACGGATCACGTCGGCCTTGAGGCGGCCATCGAGCCCTACCAGCACCGTCGGATCGGTGACGGTGTGCATCTGGAACAGATCGCCCGCTCGGATCTCGAGGCGAGCCCCGATGCCGAAGCGGTTGTTCTTGCGGCTGCCCTCGCCGAGGCCCACCAGCTCGAGCTGCAGGTAATGGTTGGCGTTGCCCCCGTCGTTGCGGAGCAGCCGGGGCGCGCCGGCGCCGTCGAGCAGGAGGAGATCGGCGTCCCCGTCCTCGTTGTAGTCGAAGACCTCGATCTTCAGAACCCGTGACGGCACGGCGGGCAGGTGCCCGTCCGCGGGCGCGAATCGGCCCTGGCCGTCGTTTCGGAACAGCCGCAGGCCCGCCCCCTGGGGCGCGCTTCCCGCGACCGCGAGGTCGAGTCGCCCGTCGTTGTCGTAGTCGACCCACGCGAGGTCGAGCGGAGCGAGGCCCAGGTCCGACAGCGCACCGGACGAGCGGCGGTCGATCTCGAACCCGCCCCCCGCCGTCCCCGTCAGCAACCGGACGCCGGACGGGCCGGCCAGCGCGATGTCGATGCGGCCGTCTCCGTTCACATCGCCCAGCGCCACCGCCGTCGCCTCCCCGCCCGACGCCGCGCCCAGTCGGGCGCTCGCGTCCTCGAAGCGACCGCCCCGCACGTTGTCGAGGAGGCGGGCTCCCCCGGGACCCTCGGCGAGCACGAGGTCGAGGTCGCGGTCGTCGTCCAGATCCGCGAAGGCGACCGCCCGCGTGTCCCCCCGCTCGGGTCCGGCGACCCCGAACGCCTCCGCCAGCTCGGCGAACGTCCCGTCGCCGTTGTTCCGATAGAGCCTGTTGGGGCCGGCGCGGGCCTCGAACACGTCGAGGTCGCCGTCCTGATCGAGGTCGGCGAACACCACGTCGCGAGCCGGGCCCGCCGCGGGGCCCGTCGGCGGCAGCGCCACCTCGCGGAGCGTGCCATCGGGTCGGTTGTGGAGGAGGCGCGAGGGGGTCCCGGCCAGCCAGACATCGAGCCGGCGGTCATCATCGTAATCACCCCACGCGACCGCGGCCGCCCCCGCGGCGGAGGCGCGGCCCGGCCCTTCGGCCGCCTCCACGAAGCGACCGAAATCGACACGCAGGAAGCGGGCTTCTCCACCCGTGAGCCAGGCCAGGTCCTCGTCGCCATCGCCGTCGAAGTCGCCCAGGGCGAGCCCGGCGGGTGGACCTTCCGAAGAAGCGCCGCCGCCCGCGTCGGCTCGGGGAATCTCGAGGTCCGCCAGACCGGCGAGATCCGAGGCCGCGGCGAAACGGAGAGCGGCCAACACCGCCTCCTGCTCCTGGACGCGCAGCGATCCGGTCATGAAGCTCAAGAAGAGCTGCGGCACCCCGACCAGCTCCCCCCGCGGCGGGCGCAACGCCTCCATCCCCTCCTGATAGGGGCCGCTCAGCTCGAACCCCTCGCGGAACTCGGCGAAGCGCGCCAGCGCCCGGGGGACGTCGCCCGCGCGGGCCGCATCCTCCGCCGCCTCGAACGCCGCCAGGACCGGGGGGGCGAAATCGGGCGCCACCTGCCTCAGCCGCTCGAGCTCCCCCAGGGCGGCATCGGACGACCCCGAGCGCAGGTGGGTGTCCACGAGCGCCACGCGCGCGGCCAGATTCCCCGGCGCCGTGGCCACGACCCGCTCCAGCCAGGCGCGTCGCTGCGGGCCCCCCGGACCTTCCGACTCGCCGGCCAGCTCGGCCAAGGCCCACAGGCTGCGCGCGTGCGTCGAGTCTCGGGCGAGCGATTCCTCGAGAAGACGGCGCGCCGCGGCCACCTCCCCCTCCTCCCGGCGCAGTCGTGCCAGCGCGAGGATCAGCTCGGGATCGTCGGGGCTGCGCTGGCGGGCCTCCCGCAGTCGGCGCTCGGCCTCCGCGAGGTCGCCGGCGCGCAGCGCGACGAGGCCGAGGCCGGCATATCCGGCCGACTCCTCGGGGGCCAGCTCCACCAGGCGAAGGAACTCCGCCCGTGCCTCCTCCAGGCGATCCTGCTGCAGGAACCCCTGGCCGGCGCCTTGCGCGGCCAGGATGTCCGCCATGGAGGCCGGGGTTCGCGGGGCGCGGTCACCGCAGGCCGCAGCGAACAGCCACACCATGGGGAGCCACCGCGCGAGGTCCGTGGGACCCCGACGTCGCGCGACGCGCCGCCGCACCGTCAGCGATCCCCGCGCGGCTCGGTGAGCGTGACGCTGCGGCCGGCCTCCACCGGGCCGGCGCGCGACACGGCGCCGCGTGGCCAGCGCACCACGATGCTGTCCACGGCCGTCGCCGATCCGAGTCCGACGAGGAGGGGGTTGGTCTCCGACTGCGACAGGTACGACCCGCCGGTGGACACGACGAAACGCTGCGCCACGCCTCCCGCGAAGGCGCGGGCCACCGCCCCGATCGCGCCCCGGTTCGGGGGCGCGCCCTCGAGCGTCACCCGCACCCAGGCGGCCGGCGCGAGCTCGTTCCGGAAGAGCTTGGCCGGTCCTCCGTTCGTCGTGACCACGACATCGAGGTCGCCGTCCCGGTCGAGGTCCGAGGTCGCGATGCCGCGCGCGACGATCGGCTCCTCGAAGCCCCCGCCCACCTGCGCCGTCACATCGGCGAACTGGCCACGCCCGTCGTTCTGGAAGATGAGGGGCGGCTGGCGGAAGGTGACGTCGGCCTGCACGGCCTGGATGTCCGGCTCGATGTGCCCGTTGCCGAGCAGCAGGTCCGCGTATCCGTCGAGATCGAGGTCCGCGAAGCGGAGCCCGAAAGTGAGCGGCAACAGGGTGGGCCGCGTGAGCCGGGCGGCTCCGGCCAGGTCCTGGAAGAGGTCTGGGCCGATCTGCGTGTACAGCGCCACCGGCTCGTTCGAGAAGTTGCCGATGGCGACCGACAGGCGTCCCTGGTTCGCGATGTCGGCCACATCGATTCCCATGCCGGCCCGCGCGCGCCCGAACTCATCGAAGGCGATGCCCGCCTGCAGCCCCGACTCGACGAACGTTCCATCGCCCTGGTTCACGTAGAGGAAGTTCTGGTACGTATCGTTCGCGATGGCCACATCGGGCCACCCGTCGCCGTTGAAGTCATCCACCACGATGCCCAGCGACTTGCCCTCCGGATTGTCGACGCCCGCCTCCGACGTGACGTCGCGAAAGCGGGTCCCCGCCTCGCTGCGCAACAGACGGCACGACTCACCCTCGTACTCCTGCGGGGTGGCGTAGGACTTGTTCACACCGTCGAGCGTGGTGAACAGATCGGTGTCCGGCGTCCAATCCACGTAGTTGCACACGAACAGGTCGAGCCATCCGTCCAGATCGGCATCGAGCCAGGCCGCGGCCGTGGACCAGGCAGGACTCGCCGCGCCCGGCGCGTTCCCGGCGGTGCCCGTGGACGTCGTGACGTCGACGAACCGGCCCCCGTCGTTGCGATACAGCCGATTGTCTCCGACCGCGGTCACGTAGAGATCGATGTCGCCGTCCGCATCGTAGTCGGCCGCGGCGGCCCCCATCCCGTAGATGGGCTGCGCCAGGCCGGCCGTGGCGGTGACATCGGCGAACGTCCCGTCGCGCCGGTTGCGGTAGAGCCTCGGGGTGGCGCCGCGATCGACGTCTCTGCCCGGCCACCCGGTGCCGTTGACGAAGTAGAGGTCGGGCCACCCGTCACCGTCGTAGTCGAACACGGCGACGCCGCTCCCCATCGTCTCGGGCATCCACTTCTGGCCGAAGGCGCCGGTGGCGTGGCGGAAATCGATGCCCGCCGACGCCGTCACGTCGGCGAGCCGCACGGTGGTCACGACCTCGCTGCGGCTGCCCAGGGTGTAGGCCGGTCTGGTGTACTCGGGGCTGGCCTCCGCCGAGGATTCGGCCTGCGCGCACCCCAGCGCGCCGATCAGGAGCACCGTCCCGAGCGCGCCGACCGCGAGCGCCGGCCCGCGCGTGCCCGCCGAAGCCATCCCGCGCGCGGCTCGCTCGTCGCGTCCCGGCGTGCCCGTCTCGGGCCTCCGGCGGCTCCCGCCGGGCCGCGAGGGGTCGGAAACGTGGCAGTCGGAACGGATCACGGTTCGCCCGCCGCTCCGTCGGCCCCGCGCCGTATGGCGAGATCGTGCGTGTGGATGGGCTGTGCCATCAGGTTCACTCCCGGATTGCGGGCGCGGTATTCGCGCGTGATCGCGGCCGCCGCCTCGTCGATCCGATAGCGCTCGAAGGCCGCCTCCGCCAGCGCCGCTTCTTCGTTCCGCCCCAGGGCCCGGAGGCTCAGCATCCGATTGTAGTGCGCGTCGCGGTGTTCGGGATCTATCGCGAGCACGCGGTCGAACGCCGCGATCGCCGGCTCGTATCGACGATCCAGGTAGCGCGTGCGGCCCAGCTGGAACCACGCCTGGCGATCCTGGGGGAAGGCCTGAAGCACCGCCTGATACGCCTGCTCGGATGCGGCGTAGCGGCCGTCTTCTTGATGGAGGGCGCCCCACACCCAGGCCGAGCGCGCGTCCGCGGGGCTCACGGCCTCGGCCCGCTGCAGGTGCTCGAACGCGGCCAGCAGGTTGCCGTCGGCCAGCGCCACACGCGCCAGGTTGAGGGGCCCGTCCACGCGCGAGGGCGAGAGCCGCTCCACCTCCGCGAAGGGACGGCGCGCCGCGCGCGTGTTGCCCTCGCGCAGGAGGGCGATGCCGTAATCGTTGAAGCGCATCCACTCGGGGACCGGCGGGCGCGTGGCGCGCTCCTCGGCCTGCCCCGCTTCGGCCGCGGCGATCGCCGGATCGGGCGCTCCCTCCGGGGTGATCGCCCCTCCCGGAGGCAGCACCACGAGGCGCACCTCGTCACGCGCGATCTCCGTGATCGGCAGGTCTGGGACCGCGTCGAAGGTCGCGAAGCCCGCTCGGTTGGCCCGGAAGGCGAATTCGGTGTAGGGCCGGTCGAACTTCCTCCACAGCACGCGCGCGCGCACGAAGAGCGGCCCGGGCGCCAGATCCCTCGGCAGCGCGAGGCGGTAGTGGGCCACGTCCGCGGTCCCGGGACCGATGACGTTCACGGCGGCCGGGACGTGGATGTCCTGTGCGTTCCGGCGCTGGATCGGGTTCCCCTCGCCGTCCAGGATGACCGCCT